>NZ_JAHZPH010000005.1:0-119800 GCF_019929365.1 Streptococcus oralis
ACTGTTGAAAAACCTGAGTACACCGAGCCTTTCGGAACGGCAGGGCAAGAAGATGCGCCTACTGTTGAAAAACCTGAGTACACCGAGCCTTTCGGAACGGCAGGGCAAGAAGATGCGCCTACTGTTGAAAAACCTGAATACACCAAGCCTTTCGGAACTCCGGGAGATCAGGCCGCTCCAAGCCTTAGCCTTCCTGACTATCCAGTTCAAGTCTTGAAAGATAGGGAGACTGGAGTAGAAATCATCGGTGGAGCCAGCGACTTAGAAGGAATTTCTCACGTTTCTAGCCGACGTGTCCTAGCTCAAGAACTCTTTGGCAAGACCTATGATGCTTACGACCTACAACTTAAAAATCCAACCGATCATAGCTTGCAGCCAAAAGGCTCTGTCTTGGTTCGCTTACCTATTTCAGCTAGCGTAGAAAATATCTACTACATCACTCCGACCAAGGAGTTGCAAGCCCTTGATTTCACCGTTCGAGACGGAAAGGTAGAATTCATCACTAATCATTTCAGTACCTATGCTGTCGTCTATCAAGCTACTGGAACAAGCTCTAACACTGAGGAAAAACCAAGTGTTTCAGATACAGAAACCTTGGCACACGAGGCTGAACAACTTTCAGCTAGTCCGAGTCTTGCGAAAGCTGGAAATCATTCTCCTAAAGAACAACTTCCAGCAACAGGAGAAGCGTCCAACCCACTCCTCTTCTTAGCAGGCCTCAGCCTAGCCCTTACAGCCACTTTTATGTTAAAAGGGAGAAAGGATGACTCCAACTAACCTTTAAACACCCAAAAACAGGATGAAGATCACCTTCATCCTGTTTTATTTTGTAATCAGAAATTATGTTTACAGTAGGTATAAAAAGGCTAAGGTCAAGAGACTTGCTAGAAGCCCAACTCCCCAAAAGAAGAAATCAACCTTCCACTCACTCCAAGGATTGCCCTTGCCTGAGAAGCCTCCAAGCTCAAAATGATGATGCACAGGTGTCATACGGAAAATACGCTTTCCACCACTAAGTTTGAAGTAGGTAACCTGCATCATAACAGAGCTTGTCTCAAAGACATAGATAATCCCAATCAACAAAAGGGTCCATTCTTGGTGGAGGGCCATAGAGATTGCTGCCAGCATCCCACCTAGAGCCAAACTTCCCACATCTCCCATGAAAACCTTGGCAGGTTTGTGGTTAAAGACGAAGAAACCTAGCAAACCACCAATCATGGCAAGAATCACAAGAAGAATATCCAGTTGATTTTGCATATAAGCAATCACACCGTAAGCTGATAAGCTAATCACCACGGAAATACTTGCTAAGCCGTCAATCCCGTCAGTCAGATTCACTGCATTTGAAAAGCCAACTAGCCAGAAAAGGGCAAAGAAAATATAGAAAATTCCCAAATGAACTTGGTAGCCAAAAACTGAAAGCATATCGCCGCCACGCTCATAAAAGAGGTAGAAAATCACTCCTCCAAGAAGCTGGAGAGCAAGCTTTTGCTTAGGATTCAAGCCTTCGTTGATCTTACGAAAGACCTTGAGGAAATCATCCAGAAAACCTACTAAACCATACAAAACCAAGATAAACAAAATCATGCCTACATTGTTGGTCAGTTGTTGGGTAAAGAGTGCAACAAGAAAGCTCACAACTACTGCAACGATAAGGAAGACAAGACCTCCCATAGTTGGAGTCCCAGCTTTAGCTTGGTGTTGTTTGACATCCTCGTGCATCTGCTGACCCGTAATCTGTGCTTTTCGATAAAATCGGATAAAGGCTGGAATGCCAATCAAGGTCAATAGAAAGGCTAGAACTCCAGCACTAATGGAACTAATCATCTTAATCTCCTAAAGTTATTTTCATTTTTTTAATGTCTTTGAGGGCTGTATTGGCACGGACACTTTGTTTCTTGACCGTTTTGCCACTACCTTCCCACTCGACTTCTATATTTAGCCATTTGGCAAATGTTTGCACATTTTCATCTGTCCAGCCGTACATATCAGGCATTTCTTCGACCTTGTCAGACAGGATTAAGATCTGCTGATTGGCTTCCAAATTATCTCCTTCAGCAACCGAGAGTTCCTTGATCTTGGTTCCTGTTCCAATAACGATTGGTTGGACAAGGTTGCGACGCAATTCCTCTGCTAGGTCACCTGGAGTAAAGTCCTTGGTAGCTGGCATGGCATAGCTTGTCGTCTTGCTGACCTGATCCAAGTTCTTAGCAGTTGACTGAAGATTGAGGGATTCTTTCATAGCAGAAGCTCGCTCAAGGATTGGATTAGCAAACTCTCCCAGCTGAACACCCGAATAATGCTCTGGCTGTTGCACCGTCACATAGAGGATAAAGTCAGGATTTTCTGCAGGATGCATCGACACAACAGAGAAGATATAGTTGGTTTCACCCGTTAGGTAACCCCCATTCTTCTCATCGGCAATCTGAGCAGTCCCTGATTTCAGGGCAACATTTTGCCCCGGAACATTGACATTTGGTTTTCCTGTACTGTGGTTGTACATGGTACCATAGACAGGATCTGTTCCGACCATGATCATGTGCTCCCGAGTAGAGGACGCTGCTGCTTTTGACACAGGATTTCCGACAATTTCCTTTTGAGACTTACGAACAGACTGGTCATTTGGATCATAGAGGGCACTGATAAATTTCGGCTCCAACATAACCCCATCGTTAGCAATGGCTGTAAAAGCACGTAGCATCTGGGTCTGCGTTACAGAAATCCCCTGACCAAATGCACTCATGGCAATATTGACAATATTATCTGCAGGCAATTGACCTGTGTACTCATCAGTCAGACCAAAACGCGTCGGCACTCCAAACTTAAAGCGGTTTAGATAATCCAACCAAGTAGCATCTCCCATTTTTTGTTCAAGTAGACTCATTCCAACATTACTGGAGTGAGCGAAACCTTGTGAGAAAGTCATCATCCCACCAGTAGTCAAACCATCATTAACATCCCAATCTCGAATCGTCGCATCCGCTATTTTTAATTCACTGCTATTGAAGTATTCTCCACTTGGGAAGGTATTATTATCAATAGAAGAAGCTAACGTCATCACCTTCATGGCTGATCCTGGTTCATAGTTACTTTGATAGAGGATATCACGCCAAACAAAGTCCTCAGTGATTCCTTCTTTAGTATCTGCATTAAAGGTAGGTCGTTGGGTGGTAGCGAGAATTTCACCGGTCTTTGCACTGACCAAGGTCGCGGTCATATACTTACCTTTTACTTTTTCTAGAAAGGCATCCATCTGAGTTTCCATAAAGGATTGCAAGGGACTAGAAAGGGTTGTGTACACATCCTTTCCATCTACCGTTTGTTGGGAAGCCTGATCTGTACCCGGAACAATATTTCCCAGACGATCTTTCTCATAGGTGATGATCCCATCTGTACCCGCCAGAATGCTATTTAAGGAACTCTCCAGTCCAGATGTCCCAATCAACCGTTTGGTGCCATCCTCATTTTCATGGAGTTGCGCTAAACCGATAAAGGAAGAAGCAAACTGCCCATTGGGATAACTACGGTTAGGGCTAGTTGTAAAGTCAACTCCCTCAACGCCAGCTGTTTTAAGGTCATTTTTAATAGCCATCATATTGGCATAGGTGATCCCATTTCCCTTGGTACCAAAAGATACCTGTTTCAGATCTGGCTGAGAAAGTTGTTCTTTGACATAGGACTCTTCCATATCCAGATACTTATGGAAAATCTCAGCCACCTTATTAAATTGAGAATCCTCTACATAGAGAATTTTACCTGTTGCTGACTTGTAGGTCTTGTCAATAACGGCATAGATATTATACGAAGTCGCATCCTCAGTAATAGGCGTTCCATTACGATCGTAGATGGTTCCCCGTTTTGCAGGAATCGTCTTGGTTGTTTGGTGAACCTTGTTAGCTTCTTGAACCAAGTCCTTACCAAATTTTTTACCCGTTCCGATAATGACCGCAAAGTTGACCAAAAAGACAGCGAAGAGTATGACAGCCAATAAACTCAGGCTTTTTCCTACTCTTCGGCGGTTTTCTTCTGGAGATTTACGGTTACGAACGGCATAACGGATGATTTTTTCTTTCCACTGTTTCATATCTTACTCCGCTGCTCGGATATTTTCGTTATTCAGCTGCAAATCCTTGGAATTTGCAATCTCTTTCAAACGTTCTGAACGAATCAATTCATTGACCTCTTGCTTGGCATCGTCTAGCTCGGTTTTCTTTTCTTCGATTTGAGCATTGACCTTGGTCAATTCATTCTGAACTTGTAATAGCTTGGTCTGCATAAACACAACGCTAATTGCCAGGATAATCATTGTTGCGGCAATCGAAACATAGAAGGCCTTTTCCACACGTGAAAAACCTTTAAACTTCGTTTGCAATAACTGGCTTGTTTTTTCGATTCTTTCTGCCATGTTTTTCCTCTTACTTATGAATTTTTCTAGCCACGCGCAACTTGGCTGAATGCGAACGATTGTTGGCTTCTAGCTCTTCAGCACTTGGCAAGATTGGCTTGCGAGATACCAATTCCATCTTGGGCTTAAGATCGTCTGGAATGAAGGGCAAGCCTTTCGGAACTTCCACTGTTGAAGCTTCCTTAAACAACTGCTTGGTCAAACGGTCTTCCAGCGAATGGAAAGTAATGACTGAGATTCTACCATCCAAAGCCAGCATGTCCATGGCCTGCTGGATGGATTCATCTGCCGCCCCCAGCTCATCATTGACTTCGATTCGGATAGCCTGGAAAATCTGCTTGGCAGGGTGTCCCTTTTTCTTGAGCTCCTTGGCAGGCTTGGCTGACTTGATAATTTCTGCCAACTCAGTCGTCGTCTCGATGGGTTTCACCTCACGCGCTTGCTCAATCTTACGGGCAATCTGTTTAGAAAATTTATCCTCACCATACTTGAAAAAGATCCGAACCAGGTCATGATAGTCATAATGATTGACCACTTCATAGGCCGTCAGACTAGCTTCCTGATTCATCCGCATATCCAGTGGCGCATCCTTTTTATAAGAGAAGCCACGCTCACGCTGATCTAGCTGAGGACTGGACACTCCCAAATCATAACAAATTCCATCAATTTCCTGGACACCAGCCTCCTGCAAACGTGCCTGCAAATGACGGAAGTTATCCTTGATAAAGGTTACCATCCCCTTTTCGATATAGGGTGCCAACCGTTTTTGCGCATTGTCAATGGCATTCTGGTCCTGGTCAAAAGCATAGAGATGCCCTTTTTCGCTCAATTTACTTAATAAATATTCGCTATGGCCTGCTCCACCCAAAGTCGCATCAACGTAGATACCGTCAGGTTTTACGTCAAGCATATCAATCGTTTCATGAAGCAAGACCGTTACATGATGAAATTCTTTTGTCATATCTCATCTATTTTACCACAAATCTGACCAGCTTGCACTTGTCAGACAAGGCTAAGTTTCTTCGAAAAAAATTCTCAATAATATGTCACATATACTTGACATCTCATTCCCAAAAGAATATAATGTAGTCAAATATATACGACATATCAAAAAGGAGAACAGATGAATCGTGTCAAAGAATTCCGCAAGGAACTGGGCATTTCCCAGCTCGAGCTCGCCAAAGATATCGGTGTCTCGAGACAGACTATCAACATGATTGAAAATGACAAGTACAATCCAACCCTGGAACTCTGTCTCAACCTCGCCCGCAGCCTCCAAACTGACCTCAATAGCCTCTTTTGGGAAGACGATTTTTAAAAAAGGAGCAAACTCATGAAAAAAGAAACCTTCACTGAAAAACTCATCAAACGCATATACGGTATTTCTGGTCCCCTTGACGAACACAAACGACGCGAAGCTGATCGCATTGGAAATAAAATCTTTGTGATTCTCTTTTACCTCATGACTTTAGGTAATCTTATTCCCTTTGTCCTTGCTTATAAATATCCGCAAATTGTCGCTATCGGCTATCCTCTTGTGGTATTCGGCATTTCGATGATTTCTGCTCTCTATGTGGTCTCTCAAACCAAGAAAACGGGCATCACAGCCATTGATCTAGATATGCTGAGTGATAAAGAAAGTAAGCAACTACATTACCCTGGTTTGAAAGCTGGGATAGTCTATGGATTAATGAGTTTTTTTGTAACCCCTCTTCTCCATATACTACTAGGTGAGAGTCAGGACTATCTTCAGTCTCTTCTCGCTTTTAAAAATATTTTTTCAAGTATCCTCCAGTCTGTCTTCTTTGGAGTGGTTATACAGATTCTCATCTCCCGTCGCATTGCAAAATCCAAAAAAGACCAAGAAGACGACTAGGAGGTGCCTTATGAAATCACTAGCAAGGCTACTGATCAGTCATGTTTTTCTCAGTATTTTCCTTGCCTACGCCCTTGTTTCAGGAGCTGTTTCTCATACTGTTTTAATCCTCCTACTCCTCTTTCTTCCTGCGCTAAATAAAGAACTTGAGAAAATACAATCAAAACGGATACCTATCCTCAACGCCGCCCTTTTCTTTCTCCTCATATCCTTGCCACAACTTTTAAGCAACCCCATCCAATGGAAATTTCCAATATTCCTAGTCATAACAATCATTTCGAGTTTGGTTTACTTCTATACTCTCTATCAACTCTTTAAAGAAATCAATCAAAAATCGCTCATTTAGGAGATCACTCCCATGAAAAAAGAAGATTTCACCACTCGCTTACTTAAGTTATTCTTTCACATACAAGGGCCTTTTGATGAATGCCGCCAAGAGATGATTTACAAGGCTTGTGCCCGTTCCTTGATCCAAATCATTTACTCCTCTCTCCTACTCTTCCTGTTCTATCTCCTATTTGGACGCTTCATAGAGTTGGTGCGAGATGCCATGCCTTACCTCTATTTTGGACTTATCTTCGTCCTCGCATCTAGGACGAGACTAGCAGTTCTCAACTTACATTTAGACAAGGATGACCCGTCCGAAATCCATCACAAAAGCTACAGCAAAAGCCAGATCAAAGTTCGTAGTTGGGGTGTATTCCTCAGCATTCCAATTGGCTTGTTTGTCTTATCAGCCTTTCACAAACTCTTTGTTCAGCATCTTCCACTCGACACCTTTTTGGACAATCTCTCCCAGTTCGATAAAACGCTCCCTTTACTAGTCTTAGGTTTGGGAATTGGTGCCATCTTTGGAACCATGACCTATGCCTTTTTATCGGAACACGAGATGAAACACTCTGAATCAGGAATGCATAAGGAGAATATAGAAAAATGACCAGTATATATGATTTTTCCGTTTTAAACCAAAATAACCAAGCGACTCCCCTAGAGAGCTATCGTGGCAAGGTTCTCTTGATTGTCAACACTGCTACTGGATGTGGTTTAACGCCCCAGTACCAGGGACTTCAAGAACTCTATGAACGCTATCAAGAACAGGGATTTGAAATCTTAGATTTCCCTTGCAATCAGTTTATGGGACAAGCACCCGGCAGCGCAGAGGAAATCAATAGTTTCTGCAGCCTACACTATCAGACAACTTTTCCTCGCTTTGCCAAGATCAAGGTCAACGGTAAGGAAGCAGATCCTCTTTATGTTTGGCTAAAAGACCAGAAATCTGGTCCACTAGGAAAACGAATCGAATGGAATTTTGCTAAGTTTCTCATTGGTCGAGATGGACAAGTCCTTGAACGCTTCTCTTCCAAAACAGACCTCCAAACCATCCAAGAGTCTCTCCAAAAAATACTCTAATTTCTTTTTAAAACGTATCCTTTCATTTAGTTTGAGCCATGAAAGGATGCGTTTTTTCTTTAAAAAGTAACGGATTTTCTTTAATTTATGCTTATTTTTTTGTTTTTTGCTATTGCAATTCTTTCATTAATTTAGTATATTTGTTATATTAAAAGTTTTCAGCCATTTTAAGGGAGAAATGACCTTTTAAATTTTTTATCTTAAAATGAAAGCGCTTTATAAATAGGAGGTAAGGTGGCTTACAAATTATCAGAGAGTTTTTCATTAAATCAAGTTGTAACCAAGTCAGACTTGGGCTTGGGCAGTAGCTGACTGCCTTTCTAAAAACTAGGAGTATATTATGAATCGATACCTTTTTGAAAAAGGGCAAACGTTTAGCATTCGAAAGTTGACTGTAGGTGTGGCATCTGTTATCGTCGGACTGGCATTTTTTGCTTCTGGAACCGTGCGTGCAGACGAAACGTCTCCTGCCACGACATCCAATTTAGATCAGCAAATGAAACAAGTCGCAGATATAGAAGAGACCAAGGTTGAACCAGTCAAAGAAGAAGGCCGTGTAGAAGCTGAAAAACAAGAAACACCTGTTGCCGATACCAACAGTGCTGACTTGCTCCCTGAAGACATTCAGGACCGTGCCTATCCCGACACACCTGTCAAAGAACTCGATACGACTACTATCGTTGACCAAAAAGCTAGTCCAAAAGTAGAAACTAAGAGCATTCTAAAGGACAAGGAAGAAGCTCCAAAAGAAGCTGAGAACGGAAACCGTGCCATCATTAACGGTGGACAAGACCTCAAACACATCAACTACGAGGGACAACCTGCTACTGCTGCCACTATGGTCTACAGCATTTACAATGGCGGTTCTCAACGATACATCGTTTCTGGATCTGGTATTTTCGTGGCTCCTAACGTCTTTTTGACAGTTGCGCACAACTTTTTAGATAAAGAAGGCCATGTTCGTGGTGGAGACTCTGCGCGTTTCTATTATAATCTAGGCTCCAACGCTCCCGTTAAAAATTCTCAGCCAAATTCAGGAAATACCACACTCTTCCAAGAGAAAGATATCCACTTCTGGAACAAAGAAGAGTTTAGCAAGGGATATCAAAATGACTTGGCAGCAGTTGTATCACCTGTCCCTATACAAATTGCAAGCCCAAATAAAGCAGCAACTTTTGTACCACTCGCTGAGCATAAGACTTACAAAGCAGGGGATCCTGTCAGCACGATTGGTTATCCAACTGACTCAAGCTCAAAAGAACTTAAACAGCCTATCGTAGCTGGCCAACTCTATAAGGCTGACGGCAAGGTAAAATCCGTCGATCCTTATGATGACAAGGGAGCTACTGGCATCACTTATCAAACAACTTCTGTATCTGGTTTGTCTGGTGGCGGAATTATCAATGGTGATGGAAAAGTCATTGGCGTACACCAACACGGAACGGTTGACAACGGTGTCCCTGAGAAAGACCGCTTTGGTGGCGGACTTGTCCTCTCTCCTGAACAACTCAAATGGGTCAAAGATATTATTGACAAATATGGTGTCAAGGGCTGGTATCAAGGTGATAATGGCAAACGTTACTACTTTACACCTGAAGGTGAAATGCTTAGAAATAAGACAGCTATCATCGGAGAAAATCAGTACTCCTTTGATGAGAGCGGTGTCGCTACTCTAGTCAAGGGAATTGATTACGGACGTGTCGTTATCCAGCACGTGGACGAAGCAGGCAATACAGTTAAAGAAAACGATACTTTCTTAGACAAAACAGAAGTGGGAACTGGCTTTGACTATGATTTCAAGAAAGCAATCACTCCAACCGAATTCTACAAGCAAAATCTAGAGAAATACCAGATTCTTTCCATTGATGGGGTTGAGATTCAGAAGCAACTAAAAGACGAGTGGAACCACAATGTCGTTAGTAAAACAGCTCCTGGAACTCGTGTCATCAAGGTGGTCTATAAAGTTAACAAAGGCTCCTTCAAAGTTTACTACCGTCAAAAAGGAACCACTACTGAACTAGCGGAAGCGACAGTTGATAACAATGACGGTCAAGAGTATGACGTTTCCTTTGTCAACACCTTCCATGCAAAAGACATCGCTGGCTACCGTCCAGTCAAGACTAGCCTGGAAGCAACCATCCAGCAAAAAGGGGTGAATGAGGTCGTCTTTGAATACGAGCCAATCGCTGATACAGCCAATCCAACGACACCGACTCCACCAGTCGCTCATCCAGAAGACAAAGAAACTGAGATTGGTAATCATGGACCTCTTCCAAGCAAGGCTCAACTCGATTACCACAAGGAAGAATTGGCAGCTTTCATCCACTACGGAATGAACACCTATACCAATTCTGAATGGGGAAATGGGAAAGAAGACACTCGATACTTCAATCCAACCAACTTGGATACTGACCAGTGGATTCGCACTCTGAAGGAAACGGGCTTCAAACGAACCATTATGGTTGTTAAACACCACGATGGTTTCGTTGCTTACCCATCTAAGTACACCAACCATACCGTAGCTGCTAGCCCATGGAAAGATGGAAAGGGTGACCTTCTCGAAGAAGTTTCCAAGTCTGCTAGCAAGTATGACATGAATATGGGTGTTTACCTTTCACCATGGGATGCCAACCATCCTAAATACCATGTCGCAACCGAAAAAGAATACAACCAATACTATCTCAACCAGCTGAAAGAAATCCTTGGTAATCCAAAATACGGTAATAAAGGGAAATTTATCGAGGTTTGGATGGACGGTGCGCGTGGTAGCGGTGCCCAAAAAGTAACCTATACCTTTGATGAATGGTTCAAATACATCAAAGAAGCTGAAGGAGATATTGCTATCTTCTCTGCTCAACCGACAAGTGTTCGCTGGATCGGAAATGAACGGGGGATAGCAGGCGACCCTGTATGGCATAAAGTTAAAAGAGCCAACATCACAGACGATGTGAAAAACGAATACCTCAACCATGGTGACCCTGATGGTGATATGTACTCTGTAGGGGAAGCTGATGTTTCGATCCGTTCAGGCTGGTTCTACCATGACAATCAACAGCCGAAATCACTCAAAGAGCTGATGGATATCTACTTCAAGTCCGTTGGTCGTGGAACCCCACTCCTTCTCAATATTCCACCAAATAAAGAAGGAAAATTCGCAGATGCAGATGTGGCTCGCTTGAAGGAGTTCAAAGCAACCCTAGACCAAATGTATGCGACTGACTTTGCCAAAGGTGCCACTGTAACAGCAAGTTCGACTCGTCAAAACCACCTTTACAAAGAAAGCCACCTCACAGACGGTAAAGATGACACCAGCTGGGCGCTCTCAAATGATGCCACAACCGGTAGCTTTACAGTCGATTTGGGGCAAAAGAGACGTTTTGATGTCGTTGAACTCAAGGAAGACATCGCCAAAGGTCAACGTATCTCTGGTTTCAAGATTGAAGTCGAAATCAACGGACGTTGGGTGACATACGGCGAAGGTTCGACCGTTGGTTACCGTCGCTTGGTTCAAGGCAAGCCTGTAGAAGCACAAAAAATCCGTGTAACCATCACCGGTGCTCAAGCAACTCCAATCTTGACCAACTTCTCAGTCTACAAGACACCAAGCAGCATTGAAAAGACTGATGGCTACCCTCTTGGACTTGAATACCACTCAAACACAACGGCAGATACAGCCGGAACAACTTGGTACAATGAATCTGAAGGTGTTCGTGGCACTTCTATGTGGACCAATCAAAAAGATGCCAAAGTAAGCTATACCTTCACAGGAACCAAGGCCTATGTCGTCTCTACAGTCGACCCAGGTCATGGAGAAATGTCTGTCTACGTTGATGGTCAAAAGGTTGCCGATGTCCAAACTAAGAACGCTAGCCGTAAACGTAGCCAAAAAGTCTTTGAGACAGGCGATTTAGCACCTGGCCAACACACTATTACCCTCGTGAATAAAACAGGCGAACCAATTGCTACAGAAGGAATCTACACCCTAAACAATGATAGTAAAGGGATGTTTGAACTCGAGTCTACTAACTACGAAGTCGAAAAAGGAAAACCAGTCACTGTTAAAATTAAACGTGTTGGTGGAAGCAAGGGAGCTGCTACTGTTCGCTTCATCACAGAACCTGGAACTGGGGTTCACGGTAAAGTTTACCAAGATACAACTCAAGATGTGACTTTTGAAGATGGAGAAACAGAAAAGACTGTGACCATCCCAACGATTGACTTTACTGAACAAGCCGACTCTGTCTTTGACTTCAAAGCCAAGCTCACTTCTGTCACTGATGGTGCCCTGCTCGGTTTTGCTACAGATGCAACCATCCAAGTGATGAAAGCTGAATTGCTGATCAAGGACCAAACAAGTTATGATGACCAAGCTAGTCAGTTGGATTACAGTCCTGGCTGGCACCATGAAACCAATTCGGCAGACAAGTACCAAAAGACTGAGTCTTGGGCTTCCTTTGGCCGCTTAACTGATGAGCAAAAGAAAAAGACAACTGTCACAGCCTACTTCTACGGTACTGGACTTGATATAAAGGGCTATGTTGATCCAAATCATGGTATCTACAAAGTCTTCCTAGACGGCAAAGAAGTTCCTTACCAAGATGGAATGGGAAATGCTTCAACTATTGATGGTAAGAAATACTTTAGCGGTCGCGCAGCCCAACGCCAAGGCAATCAAACTCTAGTTAGCCTAAAAGGTCTGGACGAAAACTTGCACGCAGTCACCCTTCAACTCGATCCTGATCGAAACGATTTATCTCGAAATATCGGTATCCAGGTAGACCAATTCATCACTCGTGGCGAAGGTAGCGAACTCTACAGCAAGGCAGATATCATCCAGTCTATCTCTAAATGGAAAGATGATCTTTCAAACTTTGATCCAGCAGGCTTGAAAAATACGGCTACTGCACGCCAAGCTTTCCAAGCAAATCTAGAAAAATTGAGAAACCAACTCAGTGCTGATGCAGTGGATGTTCAAGAAGTCATGTTGACAGTCAGTGCCCTACAAGATATCCTATCCAAGGATGAGAACTATCAAAGAGGCCAAGAGGAGCCTAGTCCAGAGCAACCGGAACAGCCAGAAGAACCTGAGAAACCTGACCAGCCTGAGCAACCAGCTGAACCAAAACAACCGGAAATCGAATACAGTAAGGCCATAGCTAGCTTAACAGAAGCCATTGAGAAAAAAGTCGGTGAGCTTGGTTCTAACAATGAAGCTAAGAAGAAATTAATTGAACTTGCAAACCAAGCAATTGCTGCAATTCAAGAGGCCAAGACTCAAGAAGAAGTTAATAAAGCGCTAGAATCCGCTCTTGAACAAATTAGCAAGCTTGAAGCAGCTAAGCCTGAGAAACCAGTTCAGCCTGAAAAGCCTGCTGAGCCGGAAAAACCGGCGCAACCGGAAAGTCCAGCTCAGCCGGAAAAACCTGCTCAATCAGAAAAACCGGCGCAACCGGAAACTCCAGTTCAACCGGAAAAACCAGCTGAGCCTGAAAAACCGGCGCAACCGGAGAAACCTGCTAAGCCTGAAAAACCAGTTCAGCCGGAAAAACCAGTTCAGCCGGAAAAACCGATGACTTCTTCAATTCCTGCAGAAGGAGTGACGAACCTTATCTTTGAACTTCCAAGTTTAGAAGTTGTCAATAAGGTGATACCATTCAAGACTATCCGTCGCGAAAATGCCCTACTAGACAAAGGAAAAGAGCAAGTTCTATCAGAAGGTAAGGACGGTCTGCTAGTCGAGTATGTTGAAGTGGACGGTGATAAGCGCAAGGTTGTCCAAACGGAAACAACCCCAGCTCAAGAGCGAGTGATTGAGGTTGGCACTAAACAAAGTTCAGTAGGAACAGAGGCGCCACCTGTTGTGACTCTTCCTGAGCACCCTCTACCAGCTCAACCTGAGAAACCGATGACTTCTTCAATTCCTGCAGAAGGAGTTAAGAACCTTGTCTTTACACTTCCAAGTTTAGAAATTGTCAATAAGGCAGTCCCGTTCAAGACTATCCGTCGCGAAAATGCCCTACTAGACAAAGGAAAAGAGCAAGTTCTATCAGAAGGTAAGGACGGTCTGCTAGTCGAGTATGTTGAAGTGGACGGTGACAATCGCAAGGTTCTCCAAACAGAAGCAACTCCAGCTCAAGAGCGAGTGATTGAGGTAGGTAGCAAACAAAGCTCAGTTGGAACAGAGGCACCACCAGTTGTGACTCTTCCTGAGTACGTTCTCCCAAGAGAGACTGAAAAACCTGCTCCAGTCGTAACAGACAATTTACCAGCAAAAGATGAAAAAGCTCCTGTTACAGCTACAATCAAAGAAGACAAGGAAAGACAACTCCCAGCGACTGGAGAACAAGAAGCGAATGCCTTCCTCTTCTTGGCAGCTATTACTTCTATCTTGTCTCTCCTCATCTTCCAAAAGAATTTCAAAGACTAATAAAAATCTTTGATTAATTCTTTCCCATATTTCAGTTCCCCCGCAGAGAAGACCATCTGGTCTTCTCTTTTTCTATCTCTAGAAAATAAAAAACATCCATAAATTTATATGGATGTTTTAGTATAAAATTCTAAAATAAGGTTATCATTGAGGATAGGTATTTTCAAAGTCAACTACGATTTCAAGCAAACGGTCATCTAAAAAAGTCAAAGCTTCTTGTCTAATGTCTTCAGGAATGCCATAGTAAGCTTCGGCAATCCCTCCGCAGATAGTAGCGATAGTATCGCTATCTCCTCCGATGGAAATCGCATTTCGGATAGCATCCTCGAAATTTTCAGACTCAAAGAAGGCCTCTAAGGCCTGGGGAACAGAGCCCTGACAAGTCACATCAAAAGTGTAATCCTCTCTGATGTCGTTCAGAGTAAAGTCCATAGGATAGTAATTCTTATCAATATGATCCCTGATTTCATCCATACTAGCACCATTTCGTGCCAAGAAAATTGCTACAGCCGTCGCTTCAGCTCCCTTTATGCCCTCAGGATGATTATGAGTCACTGCTGTAACCGCTTGTGACAAAGACTTGGCTTGCTCTATACTATCTGCCACAAAACCGACAGCGCTGATGCGCATAGCGGCACCATTACCATAACTACCATAGGATTGAGGATCCTCAGAAAAAATCCAATAGAAAAAGTGACCTCCATAACCACAATCGGGATAATGACGGCCGACTTCCTGCATGTACTTGACAGCATTTTTTGACAATTGACTCCAGTCTTCCTTGCTAGCCAATAAGGCTTTAGCAACCGCCAAAGTCATAATACTATCATCGGTCGGACAAGAATTCTGGGTGAACAAATCAAACTCTTTGCTTTTATGATTATCCGCCTCGAATCGAGAACCAACAATATCTCCAATAACCGCTCCTAGCATGATTTACCTCCTGCAACATTCTCTACTCTTATGAAAATAGAGTCCATTAAATCCTTTTGAAATTTACTTTATTATAGCATATTTAGACATTTTTCAGGGACTTGGACAGGCTCTATGCTTGCAGTCCCATATAGGCATAGGTTCGATTTCTAGGAGACTCTTTTTCCGTCACCACCCTAAAATAAAAGCGATGCTCCCGCCCATCCTTGGCGTTTTCCTTGTTTAAGACAAAGTAGTTTTTCTGATTCATTGCCATGGTTCGTAGGATATCATCGATCAAAAAAGTCAAGGGAACATTCATGGCAGAGTATTTTTGGAAATCCTCTTCAAAGCGGATATAACTATCTGAAAAATAATCCATCTGTAGTTTGTTCTCATACAGCTCTTTTTTAGTCATACACTCCCTCCTCCCACAGTCGAATTTCGAGGATGTCTGTAAACTCTACCAGCCTATATCCCTCATTTGTCCTAATAGATAGAGTTTGAGGTGATAATTCGCTCACCTTACCGATGATCGTCATTTTTTGCTTTCTTTCCTTGACAACAAAACATCCCTTCAGTTGCCCAACATAAAGCTGAGAAAGTAAATGTAGTTTCTCAACTGGGTCCAAATCTATCGAAAAATCAACACGGTTTTTTTCTTCACTGAGCGAACTGGTGTGTTCTGAGAGGTAAAACCCCATCCACTTCTGCATACCTGGATCTTGATAATCTCGCGCGGATTGAAAAGGTAAATAAGAACGATCAATCATTTTAATCCATCTAATCCTCCAGCAGAATGTCCCCCAATCAGCTTGCTTCTGGCAAGGCTCCTAGAGGCTTCTTCCAGTGCATTGGCTTTTAAAAGGGAAGTAAAACCAAATTGTTCCCGAATGGAGTCAATAGCCGTCTGGAGCCTTTCTTCTTTTTCTAACTTGTCAACATCATCAAAGAGGGAGATCAAGCCAAAGGACTCGTCCACAAATCCTGAATAGTTGACTCCGACACTTCTGACCGCTCCAGAAGTGTATTTATTATGAAATAGCTTCAAAACATAATCCGTTAAGATAGCTGTATTATTGGTAGGTTCGACCTTCATTTGTGTGTGAATAGACGACCTAACCTCCTGTTTAGAGAAACCGACATAGATAGAGACAAGGGTTGTTTTCTTTCCCGCCCTTCTCAATCTAATAGCCACCTGCTCTGCCATTTCTCGGAGAATAATTTCGATATCCCGTAACTTCACGTAGTCTCTCGGTAAAATTTGAGAATTTCCCAACCCCTGGGACTTTGCTTTATAGGGCTTATGAACATTGCTCTCATCAATCCCATTAGCATGAAACCACAAACGCAGGCCAGCCTGCCCCAGAGCTTTCTTTAGCTGGTCTGGATTACTGGTTGCCAATTCCTTGATGGAAAAAACCTCCTGAGCATGCAAGCGTTTCTCCATCCGCCTGCCAATCCCCCAAAAATCCGTCATCTTGGGAATGGCCCAGACTTTCTCTTCCACGTCTTGATAAGACCAATTGGCCCTCATGGTCGGGGTGTGCTTGGCCTCATTATCCAGTGCCAACTTGGCCAGTAAGGGATTGGCATTTGACATACCCACTGTAGAGTAGATCCCTGTCTGCCTCCAAATATCCCTCTGAATACGAGCAGAAAGCAGATCCAGCTTGTCTTTGCGAGAGAGACTCTTGTCTGGGATGAAATAGTTGAGCGAACTGGTCAGATCGATAAAGCCCTCATCGATAGAGTAGGGATAAATATCATCTGGGCTACCATAGTTTTGAAAGATTCGTTGGATTTCCATATTGACTGCGATGTACTCATCCATCCGAGGAGGGACAATCAAGGTAACTTGGGCCCAATCTTCGATGTAGCGAACATAGTCTGAGTCAGTTGGCAAGCCTTGCTTTCGAGCATTGTAATAGGAAAATTTGCGCGTTTTGATATCAAAAGGCAGATCATAGGCCCGACCAACATTTGACTTGCCAAAAATCTTCTTAAACATGGGAGAGGAGGCTAGGATAAGACCAGTTGAATTATCCGCGCGACTCATGACACAAAGTGAGGTCTTCAGCGGATGCAAGCCCCTTTTCACACACTCGACACTGGCATAAAAGGATTTCATATCGACAAAGGCAATATCACTTTTGGGCTCTCTGGAATAATCAAAGTAGCCCATGAGCTAGCCCTCCATTGGCACAAAATTCCCAACGATAATCCCCACAATTCGAGGATCTTCCTCATAGGAGATGAAAATATCCTTGTATTTGGGATTGATAGAGACCAGACGCAAGCCATCTTCCTCACGATAAACCCGTTTGATATAGGTCTGGTTGTTGCAAACCACTGCATAAACCGCCCCATCATAATCAAATCCTGTTTCCCGAATCAGAGCCACGGAACCATTTTGATATTTAGGTTCCATGGAGTCCCCAGATACCCAGGAAGCAAAATCATGGGCTAGCTCTTCATTAAAGTAGACGGTATCAAAATTTCTATCGTCATATACCGAAGCCCCGATCCCTGCTGACATGCGTTCATAGACATGATACTCGTAGAGACGCTCTGGCATGGTCGCCACTTTCTGAATTTGTTCCTCTTGAGCCAAGTTGCGAGCATAAAGAACAACCTTTTCCTTCCCTTTGTTAGATAAGCTATTATAAAGACGGACAATCTCAATCTGGGTGAAATATCCTTTTGCTACTTTTAAAATCTTCTCCAGCTGAGCAACTTTCTCCTGGGACGGTTCCTTGATACCACGCTCCCAAGCTGAATAAGCCTGAAAGCTAATCCCAAGTTGGTCTGCAATCTCTTTTTGTGTCAGTTTTAGCTCTTTCCTCCGAGCCTTGAGTTTTTCTGGTTGGTACATGATTCACCCCCTAGTGTGATGCTTTATTGAGAATATCTTCCTTAGAAAGATCAATTGATGATTGAGCTTACATTTACGAAATTCAACCAATTCGGTTTAGTTTTATTATATAAAAAAAGTGGACGATTGTCCACTGGGAAAATCAAGTTTAAACAGTAACACTTATCTATTTTGAACAAAAAAAGACATCCAAGAGTAAATTCTTGAATGTCTGGAAAGATTATAACTCCATTAACCTTTTCAATAGACTGGAATTGATGATATTATGGTCTCCTTATCTCAAATACTGCTGTATGAACCCACTCATTATGAATTTGTAAGTCATTTTCTATCATTCTACTAAAGGTGAAGCCATTTTTTAAAAGCACCCTCTGAGAGGCTAGATTACCCGTTGCCGTTCCTGCAATGATTCTATTGAAACCATAAGTCGTAAAGGCCTTGTCTAAAACGAGCTTAACTGCTTCGCTAGCATAACCTAAGTTACTAACATTTTCCCCAATCCTATACCCAAGCTCTGCTGTTTTCCGATCACCCTCTAAGACACTTAAATTGATTCTCCCGACCATAACGCCTTGCGAATCTCTAATAAGATGCATATAGACATCACGATTCGTTTGTTCCGTTAACAATTCCCTTGTAATTTCTTTAAAACCTTCTGAATCAAAATAGTTAGCTGGTCTAGGAGGTAAATTTCGCTCAAAATACTCCCGATTTTCTTTTTCAAAAGCATATACATCTAGACTATTTTCTTCAGACAGCAACTCTAAACTTATCATTTCAAATCCTCTCCCATCATTATCCACACTCAAATTTTCTCATATTGACACCAGCTAAAATCTTGGTTAAGCCAACAAATCTCCCCTTCTCTTCTTAGTAAAAATATCGTTAGACTAACCTATCCCTAGCAACTCCTACTCTAATTTTTGCAACAGCTTTACAACTTGACGATTATCAATCCTCACATAGTATACACCACTATCACTGACAAGTTTATCCTCCTTATACTTAGCAATCTTTACAGCATAAAGACCTATTGGTAGGGGCTGGTTGGCAAAAAATTCCTTCATGAGCACTTCAAGCTCTTTAAGATAGTCATCATACAAGAGATCTCTTTTTTCTTTTGGAACGAAATACTGAAATTCAAACGTCGGTATAAAAATCTCTTTTTGGAAAAGATATTGAGCATCCATTGGATACATTCCTTGCAGAGCTTGGCCCTTGCTTTGATTTTCCTCTAATATTTCATTATAAAGATAGATATTATCAGATTGGTTATTAAATTCAAAACTAATACCTTGATATTTCAAATCAGGCAGTTTAGGATCTTTGATTGAACTGTCCAAGCTTTTTAAAAATTCGCTGGTGCCTGGACTAACCTCAATCCCTAAATAGGCTAATTCTGGGAAAACATCATAAATTTTTTTATAATTCTTGTAATCAACCTCTGCATCTGTCTTTCTATATGTTTTATTTTCCGAAAAGCGAGTATAGTATTTAAATCGAGTTTTAACCTGATAGGTTTTTCCAGCTATATTTTCACTATAGGTACCATGGATTATAAATCCTCCCACACTTGTATAGTTTTTCTCGTATTTTTCTAACTCAAACTGTCCTGTAAGACCGTAATTTTGATAAGAACGATACACAGCTTGCTCAATCTCAGTTCGACTTGCATGGGCAAACAGCCCCCACATATCCATTAGAGCAAGAATAGGACTACTCATTGTGAAGATTACGATTGGGATCACTATGGATAAGCAACCTATTAATAGCCAATTTCTTTTCTTGGGATTTCCTCCAGTTTTTTTACCAGTTTTCTGTTTCCTTTTTAAGATTAGAATGAGCAAAACCAAAAGCACTAATACTAATAAAACCAAGCTACAATCTCCTTTTACTTTGGACAGTTGTTAACAGGTAGATAGGAGACTGACAGAAATACTCGTCTCACCTGCTAACTTATCCTGAATTCCATAAACTCGTCTGAAACGAGGAGCAACCCTTGTCTCATTATACCACATGAGCAATACCGTGGGAAGACGAGAAAAGAAAAAAACACCCCATGGTGTGAACCATGAAGTGTTGTAAATGCTGCATTGTAGATGGTTCTTAACGTTTAGAGAACTCTGGCTAGCTTTACGAGCCTTTTTCAAGCCTGGTTTGAACAGTCTTGGTTTTAGGACATCTCAAAATCGCTTAATAGCAACCTTTAGAGGAGTTTCTTCCGATTTTGATTTCAAGAAATAAGAATAGATGTATCTAAAATAAGGAAATTTCTTAACTCAGAACTTTCAATCCTATCCTCTTCCTTCTTATCCTAATAAAGTTTGTAATATTGGAATAACAACGATAAATAGAACCGTACTTAGAGTCACTACATTCGTAGAGAATTCCACATCTCCTTTTCCTTGATTAGCAAGGATTGGGAGAACAGCCAGAGCTGGTGTAGCAGACTGAATCATAAAGGTCTTAAATTCTACTGTTGGCATATTTGGGGAAAAGAACTTCAAGACAAGAAGCATGATTAGAGGAGCTAGGATAAAGCGTCCAACTAAAGTGACAATTGTATCTTTATCAAAAGTAATAGTTTTCAAGCCTGCCTTTGCAAGAACGATACCAATATAAATCAGAGATAAGGGAGTGACGATATTTCCAACATAAGTTAAGGTATTCGTTGCGAAATCTGGAATAGAGATTCGAAGAATCAAAAATAGCAGAGCCACAAGAAAACCTACAAGCGGAGCTGGTAGCAATTTCTTCCAGTCAAATTTACTTGTCTCCTTGCTTTGACCCGATTTACTATCGCTTGTCATCAAATACACGCCCAATGTCCAGGTGGAAATCGTATTGGTGATATAGTAAATTAAGAAATAAGGAAGAGCCTGATCTCCAAAAAGAGCAACGTTTAAAGGTAAACCAATAAAAATAGTATTGGCATTCACAAAGGTATTAATCATGGTTCCTCGCCGCCCTGGACGAACCTTGAAAACCACAACTGCAATATAAGCTACGATATAGCCCAAGATAAAGGCCACAAATGTATAAAGGAGACCTCCAGAAAGACTGATTAGTTTATCTAGTGTTAGGTATTTCATTACCGACACAAAGATTGACGCTGGCAAGGCTACATTCATGATCAAACGAGATAGGTTAGGTCCAAAGGCATCTCCAAACCATCCCTTCACCTGAAGAATATACCCCAAAACAATAATAGCTATAATCGGAATGATACTCGTAATCGAGGTTAAAAAGAGTGACATAGGTATCCTTTCTATATTACTTAAGTCCACAGCCCATACAAATCTGTCGCTATAGAAGGATAGCAGCAGCAGTGAATTATTTATACTCTGGATACCACTTCAAATCACGAACTGCTTTGGCCATATCTGTTTCCTTAGCACTCGCAAGACCTTGCTCTTGCGCTTTTTTAGCAACTGCTTCCGCTACTTTAATAGAAACATCTGCTACATACTTGAACGGCGGCAAAACAGGAGCTCCTGGTTGGCCTGGATTGACAATACCACTCAATGAATGAGCCGCTGCTCCAATCATTTCATCAGTTAAAAGACTTGCTTCAGAGGCCAGCATACCTAGACCAAGACCTGGGTAAATCAAGGCATTATTGGCTTGACCAATCACATAGTCGACACCTTTATAAGAAACCGTATCAGCAGGAATTCCTGTTGCGACAAAAGCTTTGCCATCTGACCATTCAATCAAATCTTTGGCACTAGCTTCAGCTAGTTTGGTTGGATTTGACAAAGGGAAGATCATCGGACGCTCTGTATTTTCACACATAGCCTCTACTATTTCTTTCGTGAAGGTATTAGGCTGAGTAGAAGTTCCTACAAGAATGGTTGGCTTCACAGTCTTCACTACTTCAAGCAGGTCAGTCAACTTGTCTGCGTTACTAAAGTCAGCACGTTTCTTAGCAAACGGTTTTTGTTCAGGAGTTAGGTCATCCATGTCATCAAAGAGAAGACCTTGTTTATCAACCATAAAGAAACGTTTATAGGCTTCTTCTTCAGAAAGACCTTCACTCACCATTTCGCGAAGAACACGAGAGGCAATTCCTGCACCCGCAGTACCACCACCATAGCAGAGATAAACTTGATCTGTTAATTTTTCACCACTAATATCTAGTGAACCAAAGATACCACCTAAGGTAACGATTCCTGTACCTTGAATATCATCATTAAAGGTTGGAATTTGCTTCCGGTATTTTTCTAGAATATTAGCAGCATTCAAGCGACCGAAGTCTTCCCAGTGAAGGTAGAGTTTAGGAAAGAGATGTTCTGCTGTTTGAACGAATTGGTCAATGAAGTCGTAGTAACGATCTCCGCGGACCCGTTCGTGACGATTTCCTAAGTAATTAGGATTGTTACGAAGCTCTTCACGGTTAGTCCCTGCATCAATGACTAAAGGAAGGACCATAGAAGGATCGATTCCAGCAGCACCCGTATAGACCATCAATTTCCCAACAGAAATATCGACACCATTTGTTCCCCAGTCTCCAATTCCAAGAATTCCTTCTGCATCTGTTACAACAATGAGTCGAATCTCGCGATCCCCGGCAGCATTTTTCAAAGTAGCTTCAATATTTTCAGGATGATTAATATCAAGATATCCCGCATATTGTGGATCTACAAAGAGATCACTATAGCCTTCAATGGTATCTGCAATGGTTGGGTCATACACAATTGGATTGAATTCTTCCAAATGTTGAGAAAAGAGGTAATAGAAAAGAGTCCGGTTTGTGTTAAAGATTTCCATTAAGAACAAACGTTTTTCCAGGTCATTGACCTTTGTTTGCATTTGTGCATAGGTTTGTGCTGCTTGTTCCTCAATCGTTTGAACATAAGGTGGCAGTAAACCAATAAGGCCTAGTTCCTTTCGCTCCTCTAAGGTAAAGGCAGTTCCCTTATTAAGGAAAGGATTGTTTAAAATATCATGTGCAGTCATAGTGCAACCTCCTTTTTACTTATATTATACCACTTAAAACGAATTGTTTGGTAAACTTTGTTGTTTAAAAAATACATCCGTCTACGCATATGTTATAATGGGTCTACGAGAACAATTTCTAATAAGCCTTTTGATACTTAAAATACTAATATTGAGAATCACTCTTTACTAAAATTTTCGACTAAAAGAAACTAATCATACAAATTGGCAATCCTAATTAAAATAAATATCCTATAAGTTTGTTATGTAATACTTTGTATTTTTTAAGGTGTTTTTTTGTCATACAAAACTTGTATTCTATTTATATGACAACTAAAAACTATTTACAACAATATATTTCCCAAAAAGTGAAATATTTTCGAACACAGAATAAAATGAGCCAGGAAGAACTTTCGGAACAAGCGGGACTCGGGCTTAAGTATATCAACCAACTCGAAAACCAAAACGTGAATCTGACCATTCACAGTCTTGAAAAAGTGATTGACGCCCTAGAGATGACCCCAGAGGAATTTTTCAATTTTGATAGCCTTGAATCAACCTCTGATAAGACTGACAATCTTTCACTCAAAAGAATCAACATGAAGGTTAAACAGCTCCCTGTTGGAAAACGAGAAAAGATGTTAAGCATTTTCGAAAGTATCTTAGATAACCTCTGATATCCCTGACTCACTTACATTTTAACTGGTGAATACTCGTATAGTCAAATTGTGGGATACGGATAAAAATTATTTATCCGGTGATTTCCACTTATTTTCCTTCTCCAACTAATGAAAGTGAGCCCATATGAATTTAAAAGATCTACAATATTTTTATGACCTCTGCCAGCTTCAATCCTATACAGAAGTAGCAAAACAACACAAAGTCAGCCAACCATCTATTTCTTATGCTATCAAGCGCTTAGAGGACTCCTTTAATTGCAAATTGATTCACCACGATCCCTCGCATCGCTCCTTCAAACTAACTACTCAAGGACGGATCCTTCTAAAGCATACAGATCGGATCTTACCTGAAGTCAGTTCTGCTCACAAAGAAATTAATCGCTCCTTGGCACATTACTCTACTGTCGGATTCCCTCCTATTATCATTCAGTATCTCTTTGCTGCCTTGAAGGAAAAAGATAAATTCGATTTTTTAAAAAAAGTGCGCCCTATCCGCGGTGGCTCCGTAGAGTTATTAAACCTTCTCCTCAAGGGGGACCTTGATGCAAGCCTACTCGGTTTGATTGAACCACTCAATCATCCTTCATTAGAGACGCATGAACTCTTTCAAAAAGAACTATATGTCGTTTTATCTAAGAACCATCCTCTTGCTACTGCTCCTTCCCTCGCTTTTGAAGAATTAGTAGAGCAATCCTTCATCCTTTTAGACGAACACTTTGTTCACCTGAAAGCTTTTGAACTACTTAATCAGAAGTATCAAAACAAGGCAGAAATATTCTTTAAGAGTGACGACATTGTCATTCTTAAAGAACTTTTAAAGAAAGGTATCGGCCTTAGTTTACTGGCTGATATCGCACTTTCTGATGAAGATGATGATTTAATAAAAATCCCTCTAATACCGGAGGACCAGATAACATTTACAGTTTATTACGCTTACCTTAAATCAGCTACGCCGTCATCAGAAGTAGAGGCCTTATTTAATCTAATTAAATCATATGAATAGTAAAAAACTCTAACTATCAACGACCTGATAGCTAGAGTTTTTTTACATTATATGTATTAGAATAGGTATTAGACTAAAGTATGAAGAATAGGATATTATCGATGAATTTTTTCAATTACCTGATAGCATTCAATGAGATTCCTAATTAAAAATCTACAAGGTGTCAATAAAAAAAGAACACCCCGAAAGGTGGTCTTTGTAAGTATAGTAATTCTTTCGAATTAACGTTTACTAAATTGTGATGCTTTACGAGCTTTCTTAAGACCTGGTTTTGGATGACCTAAGAAAAATATCTGTAAAAGATTATTAAATCAAGCTTTCAAAACCTACTATCATCAAATAAGAACACTTATAACCTAATTCTACAAATAATGGATTACCATTAGATTATCAAAAAATCTGTTTTCGGAGCTTATGTGATTGAAGAATGTATATAGATAAGTCGTTGTTGGAATGGATTGTTTTCGATGACTTTAAGTATCAAACGGGTATGATTTATCATTTTTATTACAATCAAAACTATAGAACTTTATACATTTCGTTTATTTCCCAATATACTCGACAACCATTCCATTTCCAAACTCTTGTCTATATAATTTTCTTGCCTCTACTTTATGACTATTCACAATCTTCATTGTTTCACTAGAGCAATTTATATCTGTAGTAGACCACTTATACCTACGCTTATCATCAATAAACCTCATTTCAAATTTTCTTTCTTTATATTGTCTACGATTTTTTAAGCCTGAAGAACTTATAGCAACACTTAGCAAAAATTCTTCAGCAATTACTCGGACTGCTTGGTAAATAGGATTTGATAATGGAGAATTCTCATAAGTATCTGTAAGTCCAAGAGAATTATATTTTGTAAGGAGAGCAAATGACTCCTTTATTTCCGGGTCGACATGTGCTCCACCATCATTATTAGCGACAAAAAGCACAATATCTTTTCTTGTGAAGACATTTTGTTTATCGTCGAATATTATTTCATTCCACCAATCTTCAAATGTTAAATAGAATAGACGCTTACCTTTTTCAAAAAAGTCCAAATTAGGCTTATAAGTTAACTGATTATCTTTCATCTCTAAGACTAGGAGAGTCCATGTTGAAAGTAAATTTGAAGGAGTATACAAATAACTGGACGAGAGGTAGAGTAAACACCGATTTAACTGTCTAACTAGAGATTGTGAAAACTTTGTTTGATGCAACAAAATTCTCAAACTACTAGCAATTCGCCTCGCTTCAGTTTCATTTCCTTCATCAAAATAACCAATTGAACGATTTAGATAACTAAGTTGATCATTCCAATATTCCTCAAATTCATCAATATTCTTCTTAATTTTCACCATAGGTATATCCTCTGCACTGCGTTCTACTGCATTCCAAGTATAAAGAAATTGCTATTCAGAGCAAGAGTATAGTATTGATTTTTATCATTTTTACTATTGCCATACCAATTAAAGAGTCCTTGAACTGCTAATTTCTGTAAAGTTTTCCCGATGTGACGCCTGCTTCTACCAGTCGTAATGGTTCCCGCTTTTGATGTCGCTATGCCACAAAAACTGGTGAAAAACAGTCAATTATAAAGTTCGCTGAATATCCAGATAAAGCTAAATTAAACTAGATTTATTATTCAACTTCAAATTTACCCTAAAAACCGAATTTCGAAAGATTACCAAAGCAATTTTTTATCAAAAAAGCACCCATAAGGTAAACTTTTGAGTGCTTTGAAACGTTGATATAATCGTGTTGATTAACGTTTTGAGAATTGTGATGCTTTACGAGCTTTCTTAAGACCTGGTTTCTTACGCTCAACCTTACGTGAGTCACGTGTAAGAAGTCCTGCGCGTTTCAATGAATCGCGGAAGTCTGGGTCTACTTGAAGAAGGGCACGAGCGATACCATGACGGATAGCTCCTGATTGACCAGCGTATCCACCACCTACAACGTTAACGAAAACGTCGTATGAACCTACAGTTGAAGTAACTGCGAATGGTTGGTTGATTACAAGACGAAGGTCAGCGTGTGGGATGTACTCTTCAACATCTTTTTTGTTAACAGTGATTTTACCAGTTCCTGGAACAAGGCGAACGCGTGCAACAGCGTTTTTACGACGTCCAGTACCTGCATATTGTGCTTGTGACATACTTTATTGTTCCTTTCCTTAGATAAGTCCTGAAATATCAAGAACTTCTGGTTGTTGTGCAGCGTGAGTGTGCTCAGCTCCAACGAATACTTTCAATTTCATACCTTGAGCGCGGCCAAGAGTATTGTGTGGAAGCATACCTTTAACTGATTTTTCGATCAAACGTACTGCATTTTTAGAACGAAGTTCACCAGCAGAGATTTGTTTCAATCCACCTGGGTGATTTGAGTGAGTGTAATAGATCTTATCAGATGCTTTTTTACCAGTCAATTTAACTTTTTCAGCATTGATAACGATTACGAAGTCACCTGTATCAGTGTGTGGTGTAAATGTTGGTTTGTTTTTTCCGCGAAGTACGCTAGCAACAACTGCTGAAAGGCGTCCAAGAGGTACATCAGTTGCGTCAACAACGTACCATTTGCGTTCTACTTGGCCTGGTTTAGCCATGAATGTAGTTTTGTTCATGATTTCTCCTATATGAATATCGTTTTTGTTTACTGGGCGGATGTTCCGGTCCGCGGGGTATTTGAAAGGTTCCGGGGCCTTACAAATGGGGTAAACAATACCGTCTACTATCATACCAAATTTTACTACTAAAAGTCAATAGATATAAAAAATAATTTTATCTATTTTCCCGTTTAAAGTCTAGAAAAACCTCGCTTTCGCGAGGCTCTCCTATTTGTAAGCTAAGGCACGTTTAAAGCTTTTCCATAAGCCTAGGTCATCTGTCTGAAGGACTAGGCTGGCATACATGCGGCCGATAAAGACCGTTGCAGTCACTGCAAAAACGACTGTAATCGCTAATGAAATCCAGGACTCTAAATCACTTGCATACCCATTAATGGCTCTAAATGGCATAAAGAAGGTCGAAATAAAGGGAATGTAAGACCCAATTTTCAGAACCAAATTGTCACCAGCAGCACCTAGAGAGGTTACACCGACAAATCCGGCTATAATCAAAATCATCAATGGCGACAAGGCCTTTCCTGAATCCTCAGGCCTAGAAACCATGGAACCTAGAAAGGCTGCCAAAACAACATACATAAAGAGGCTCACTAAGACAAACAATAAAGTATTGAGCGAGAAGGCCTCTCCCAAGTGGTTTAAAATACCAGACTGGGCCAAGATAGGGAGATCTTTGAAGAGAAGTAGCGCAGCAACTCCACCCACTACGTAAATCCCAACATGAGTCAAAATCACAAGAAGCAAGGCAATCATGCGAGCGTAGAAATAATGGCTAGCTCGGATACTAGAGAAGACCACTTCCATGATTTTGGTTCCTTTTTCACTAGCCACTTCCTGAGCAGTGACACTAGCATAGGTAATCAAAATCATATAAAGGAAGAAACCGAGACCTGCAGCCGCAATGGTTTGGACCATCTTTTTATTTTCTTTGGATTCGTCAATCTTCTCAGTAAAGTCAACAGTCTGAGCCAGGAGTTTTTCCTGTTCTTGAGACAAATTAGCTGCCGAGCGATTGAGTTGGTATTGAAGTTCATTGAGTTTATTGGTTACTGCTAGCTTGATACCTGTTTCAAGCGAAGTTTCACCATGGTAAACAGCTTTGAGGACACTGTCCTCTTGATCAATAGTTAGATAACCCTTGATTTTTTCATCCTTGATGGCGGCTTGGGCACTGGCTTCATCCTGATAGTCAAAGTTAATCCCATTGGTACCCTTGAGCCCTTCTGTTACAGATGGTACAGTTGTCACCACTGCTACCTTGCTATTTTTAGCCATCGAAGAATTTTGGAGATATCCGATTCCTACAGACAAACCTAAAAAGAGGAACGGCGAAATCACCATAAAGAAGAAACTCCAGGACTTGACATGTCGCAGATAAGTTTCTTTAATAACTACCCACATATTTCTCATACTTCCACCCCTGATTCTAGTTTAAAGATTTCATCGATTGTTGGAGCTTGTTGGTCAAAGGTCGCGATGTATTGACCTTGAGTGAGGATTGGGAAGAGTTCCCTTCCAGCGCTCTCATCATCTAAGATCAATTTCCAACTGCCTTGCTTGGTCAAGCTCACCTGTTTGACATGAGGAAGACTTTCCAGTTCTTCCTTGCTTCGTTCACTTGAAACAAAGAGACGCGTTTTACCGTATTGATTGCGAACTTCTTGGACTGGTCCATGCAAGACCACACGCCCATCTCGAATCATGAGAATATCATCGCAAAGCTCCTCGACATTGGTCATGACATGGTCTGAAAAGATAATGGTCGCACCACGCTCTTTTTCTTTTAAGATGACCTGCTTGAGCAACTCGGTATTGACTGGATCCAGACCACTAAAGGGCTCATCCAGGATAATCAAGTCCGGTTCATGGATTAGGGTGATAATCAACTGGATTTTCTGCTGATTTCCTTTTGAGAGACTCTTAATTTTGTCAGTCAATTTCCCCTTAACTTCCAGTTTTTCCATCCATTGAGGGAGTTTTTCCTTGACCTCCTTAGCATCCATGCCTTTTAGAGTAGCCAGGTAGCGAACTTGCTCAAGAACTGTCAACTTGGGCATAAGACTGCGTTCCTCAGGCAGATAACCAATTCGAGCATAGGTTTCCTGGCGAATCTCCTGTCCATCCAGACTGTTCTCTCCTTGATAGTCTAAAAATTTCAAAATACTGTGGAAAATCGTTGTTTTCCCAGAACCATTTTTCCCGACCAGCCCCAGAATCCGTCCTGGACTTGCCTGAAAATCTACACCAAACAAGACTTGCTTGGAACCGAAACTTTTCTCTAGATTTCTTACTTCTAGCATCTTCCACCTCCGAAATATGTTGCACTTATTATACTCCTTTTTGATAGCCTTTACAAGGATTTATGTACATTTTTATCTTGTTCATCCTTCCTTAAAAACTAAACTCTCTAAGATTTTTGAGTACCCAAGTGATAGATCAATTATAACCCAATAAAGTATAGCTGAGGGCTTTTACTCCCCAATTGTTCATTTTTGATCCTGAACTGTCTTCTTGAAACTAAAAATCCACCCCGAAGGATGGATTGATGAGTTAACGCACTTCTGCATGGACTTTTTCTTCGAGAGAAGCTTGGATTTTTTCCATATAGCGTGCGACTTCTTCGTCTGTCAAGCTCTCTTCTGGATTTTGGAAGGTTAGGCTATAAGCCATTGACTTCATGCCAAGTCCCAATTTTTCACCTGAGAAGACGTCAAAGAGTTTGATGTCTGTCAATCGTTTCACACCTGCAGCTTGGATTGCGTCTACAACTTCTTGATGGCTAATTTCTGCCTTGAGAAGTAGAGCAATATCACGGCTAACTGCTGGGAATTTGGTAATTTCAACAAATGGAGCAGCCG
Organism: Streptococcus oralis; assembly: GCF_019929365.1. Lineage (GTDB taxonomy): Bacteria > Bacillota > Bacilli > Lactobacillales > Streptococcaceae > Streptococcus > Streptococcus oralis_BT. The sequence goes on from NZ_JAHZPH010000005.1 coordinate 29,996, forward strand.
GTTGGAGCGCAGCTTCGATAGCTGAAAGGTTGAGCTCCGCTACATAGGTTTCTGGGATATCGTAAGCCTTAGCAGTGACTGGATGTACTTGGCCAAGGAAACCAAGAACTTGGTCACCGAGTGAAATCACAGCTGTACGTCCTGGGTGAAGGCTAGCAATTTCAGCTGTTGCCGTATAAGTTACTTGGAGTCCCAAACGAGCAAAGAGGGCTTCCAGGATTCCCTTAGCATAGAAGAAATCAACTGGAACCGCTGCTGTTTGGAAGTCTTTTTCTGCAACCAAGCCTGTCAAGGCAAAGGCAAAGCTGTTGATTTCATTTGGTAGGTCTTCTTTGGGATTGCCTGTTTGTTCAAAGACTTTTCCAATCTCGTAAAGAGCCAAGTTTTTATTCTTACGCGCTACGTTGTAGGCAACTGTATCAAGGATACCTGAGACCATATTTTGACGGAGAACGGAACGATCTACTGTCATTGGCCACATAAGTTCTGTAAGGTTGCTTGGTTGAGCCGTAAACTCAACTGCTTTTTCAGGAGTTGTTAGAGCGTAGGTGATGATCTCTGTCAAGCCTGCCCCTTCAGCGATAGTACGAACTTGACGGCGCAATTTTTGTGTCGCTGTCAATTCACCAGCTGTACCATCATCTTTTGGAAGGCTGGTTGGCAAGCGGTCATAACCATAGATACGAGCGATTTCTTCAAAGAGGTCTGCCTCGATGGTGATATCCCAACGACGACGTGGGACGCTGACGGTAAAGCTGTCTGCATTTCCAGAAAGACCAAAGCCAAGACGACGGAAGACATCTTCTACATCCGCGTAGGAAAGCTCCGTTCCAAGGACGCGGTTGACATCTGCAAGAGTTGAAGAAACTTCTACATCAGAAGTATCAAGTTCCCCTGCTGAAACAATGCCTTTACGCACCGTCGCACCTGCAAGTTCCGCAATCATACTTGCCGCCGCATCAAGGGCTTCATTAACGGTTGCCACATTAATGCCTTTTTCAAAACGAGAAGAAGACTCTGAACGAAGGTTGAGGCGACCGCTGGTCTTACGGATAGATTTGCCATTGAAAACAGCTGCTTCAAGGACAACACGACTAGATTTTTCAGAGATTTCTGTTGCTTGACCACCCATGACACCTGCAAGGGCTACTGGTTTGTCAGCAACAGTAATCACGAGGTCACTTGCTTCCAACTCACGTTCTTCCCCATCCAAGGTCACCAATTTTTCACCAGCACGCGCTTCACGTACACGGATGTCAGTCCCTTCAAAGGTATCCAAGTCAAAGGCATGCATAGGTTGACCAAAGTAGAGTAGGATGTAATTTGTCACATCCACTACGTTGTTGATAGGACGGATACCTTCGTTCATGAGGAGGTTTTGCAACCACTGTGGACTTGGTGCGATTGTCACATTGTCCAAGATACGAGCGGCATAGTAAGGCGCCTTGTTTGTGTCAATGCTGACAGAAAGGGCATCTGCCGCAACTTGGTCTGTTTCTGAAAGAGTAAATTCTTTAAAGCTGACCGCCTTGTCATAGATGGCTGCCACTTCGTGCGCTACCCCACGCATAGAAAGGGCGTCCGCACGGTTTGGAGTGATGGAAAGTTCGATGATTTCATCATCCAAGTCCAGATATGAGAAGACTTCCTCGCCTGGAACAGCATCTTCTGGCAAGATTTGGATACCATCTGCAAATTCCTTAGGTACAACGGAGTCAGAAATGCCTAATTCACCAAGTGAACAAATCATTCCAAGTGACTCCAAGCCACGGATTTTCCCTTTTTTGATCTTGTAATTATCAGCGATACGAGCTCCCGGAAGTGCCACCATGACCTTGATACCTGCACGCACATTTGGGGCACCACAGACAATTTGACGGGCTTCTTCTTCACCAATGTTAACCTGACAAACATGGAGATGAGTTTCTGGCACATCTTCGCAAGACAAGACCTCACCGACGACAATTTTTGAGAGACCGGCAGCAGGTGATTCGACACCTTCTACCTCGATCCCTGTGGTTGACATTTTTTCAGCCAACTCTTGTGATGGCACATCAACGTCCACCAACTCTTTTAACCATTTATAACTAACTAACATATGTAAGATACCAAGGGCTATGCTGAAATCTAGATGACTTTCCTAGATTTCTTTTGGCCCTCGTTTAGATCCTTTCATTTTGTGTTTTCCAGCCCGAGGCTGTCTTAGGAAGAGCTCTTATCTCTTACCATCTCTATAGAATAAAAGTTTTTAGCCACAACTCTGTGAACAAACTCTTTCTATAAAGTTACATTTAAATAGTAAAACTTAACTTCCCAATTAAGAACTATTTCATTCAACCTTCATAGAATGCTTAACTATTTTTTCACAACCACCTTGAATTAATTTTTTTAAATTTTGATAACCAGGATGATAAACAGCATAAAAACTAAGTTCAATATTTAAATCTGAGTTTTCTGAAATTTCTTCTATTAATTCTTCTATAAAAAAAATAAAATCTTTACGCTTACTCTTCGACAAAGCACCACAAACATATATATTTAACTTTTCTTCTTTTGAATCCTGGGACAATATTTCTAATTGTTCGATTAATTTTTTATACGATTGTTTTCTGTAGTCCTTTTTATTATCATCCTTTACTGCCGAAATTAAATTATCCATTACAGATTCGACAACATCAGAAAATAGATCAGTTACATATGATCCGTATAGATTCCTCCAAAATGTACTTGTTTTCATAGTTAAGAATCTTAAATGACGATCATTAATATTTGAATGATGAAATGAAGAAAAATTACTATCAGGGGATTGTTCTCTTTTAGCAGAGGGGTTTACCATAAGTATTATATTAGAAGGATTTATGTAGTCTTTTTGATGATTTTCAATAGCTTCTTCATAGGATATATTTTCAGATGTTGCTTTATCATTATTTTTAGATTCTTTATAAATCGCAAATGAAGATATATCACCAAACTTCTCTAAAAGTTTGTTATAGTTTTGTTCCGAAATCATAAAATATCCTCGCGTTTCAATCTTATTTAAATTGTTCTGAAAAGCGGACATCTCCTTGGTAGAAGCCACGGATATCGTTGATTCCGTAACGGAGCATGGCTACACGTTCTTGTCCGAGACCAAAGGCAAAACCAGAGTAAACAGTTGCATCAATACCACTCATCTCAAGGACCCGTGGGTGAACCATACCGGCGCCCATAATTTCGATCCAACCCGTTTTCTTACATACGTTACAGCCTTCTCCACCACACTTGAAGCAGGAAACATCCACCTCAACAGATGGCTCTGTGAATGGGAAGTAAGATGGACGCAAACGAATTTGACGCTCTTCACCAAACATTTTTTGAATGATCAGTTGAAGCGTACCTTGAAGGTCAGCCATAGAGATGTTCTTCCCGACAACCAAACCTTCGATTTGATGGAATTGGTGGCTGTGGGTCGCATCGTCCGTATCACGACGGAAGACACGCCCTGGTGAGATCATTTTCAAAGGACCTTTTGAAAAATCATGAGCATCCATAGCACGCGCCTGAACTGGAGACGTGTGAGTACGAAGCAAGATTTCTTCTGTGATGTAGAAAGTATCCTGCATATCACGAGCTGGGTGATCTTTTGGAAGGTTCATACGCTCGAAGTTATAGTAGTCTTGCTCCACTTCAAAACCATCCACGACTTGGTAACCCATACCGATGAAAATATCTTCAATTTCCTCACTGGTTTGTGTGAGAACGTGACGGTGACCAGTAGCTACCGGACGACCTGGAAGTGTCACATCGATACTCTCGCTAGCCAGTTGAGCTGCGACTTTCTTTTCTTCCAAGAGTTTCGCTGTTTCCTCAAAGGCTGCTGTCAAGACATCACGAGCTTCATTGACGTGTTTCCCGATGACAGGGCGCATTTCAGCCGATACATCCTTCATCCCTTTAAGGATTTCAGTCAGTGAACCTTTTTTCCCAAGGACAGAGACACGCAATTCTTGCATCTCTTTTTCATTTTCAGCAGTAATCTGCTTCAAGCTAGCCAGCGTTTCTTCGCGAAGCGCTTTTAATTGTTCTTCAATAGTTGACATAATTCCTCCATCAGTCGCTCGTAGATAAAAAGAAAACCACATGTCAAAAACTCCACTCGGAGCGTTGACACGCGGTACCATCCGTTTTCATCTGACAAGTCAGACCTTCATTTCTAAATCCATGCGCAAGTGAATTCGCTCAGCTTCCATGCAAAAGGCTTTCAGTCACGTCCTTTCTCCCTGTCTCACTTCCCTTGAGTTACTAGTCTTGCAGATTTCTATTCAATTACTACTTAGTTTATCAGATTTTTACCATTCTTGCAAGACCTATCTCACTTCTGCTTGCCTTTAAATCGCCATTGGAAGCGGAGCTTATCATAGAAAGGAAACTCGATAAACAGGACTCCCAAGCCCACACAGAGACTGGCAAGGACGTCTGATGGATAGTGAACTCCCAGATAGACCCTTGATACCAGCACACTAGCCAGATATAGAGCTAACAGGATTTGCACGATTTTTCTCCAGACTGGATCTTTAATCCGTTGACTGAGAATGACAATCAAAGTGCCTACCATCAAAGTTACAGCCAGAGAATGGCCACTTGGGAAGGAAAATCCCTTCTCCTCAACCAGGTGTAAAATAGCTGGTCGTGGGCGCTGGTAGATATTTTTAAAGGTCACGATTAAAAGACCTGCCAAGGCCAGATTCCCCAGCATGAAGAAGCTTTCTATCTTCCACTGCTTACGATAAAAGATAAAGGCTGCAATGGCAACCCAGGTGATGATTACTGGGATATCAATCAAATGCGTAAGAGCACGGAACAGAACTGTCAAATAATCTGGCAAGTCCCCACGAAGGGCAGTCTGAATCGGTTGATCAAAACCGACCAGCGTTTCAGGATAGAACTTAACCATATAGCCAAGAAGGACGAAAAGTAAAAGGGCAAAACTGCCCTTCATTAAAAATGTTTGTTTATCTCTCATAATGTTTTAAGGTGGGTTTCAAGAGGACGTATAGCAACCAGAATGAAATGGCAAAGATTACACCCTCAATCAAGTTAAAAGGCAATACCATGGTCATGAGGTAGTTGGAAAGTCCCATAATTTTTTCAATATCAAAGTTGGCAAACTTCGCGTACAAAGGAACAGCATAGACATAGTTGAGAACCAACATAGCCGCAGTCAATCCAATAGTTCCCGCTAGAGATGCTAGTAGGAAACGAAGGGTTGTCCGTTCCTTTTTCCAAATCAAACCAAAGGCGATCACAAAAACTCCCAGAGCTACGATATTCATTGGCAACCCAATGTAGGTATTCACTCCCTGACTGTTCAGAAGCAATTTCAAGAGTGAGCGAAGCAAGAGAATTCCGAGGGCAGCAGGCAAGTCCATCACTACCAAGCCCACAAGGATTGGCAAGATACTAAATTCGATCTTGAGGAAGGACGCCGCTGGTAAAAGCGGAAAGTCAAAGTACATCAGCACAAATGAGATGGCTGATAAAATCGCAATGGTCGAAAGTCGACGTGTGTTTGTCATAACAGGTTCCTCCAATTTTCTATAAAATCAGAAGAAGTTGGAAAGGATCCCTCTATCTATTCTCACTTTTTATATCTCAAAAGTTCCCCCTCACTCTTTTGAGTAAGCGGTTGCAATTTATCTATAAACTCATCCGAACAGACAAAGCTATTCTTTCGTCTTCTCCCATCCAGACTATACTGTCGGTTGTGGAATCGCACCACATCAGCTTGCGCTCGCGGACTTATTTGGCTAAGATATTTTAGATTTATCTAGGCGTCGCAGTCGAAGATAATACTTAAAGTATATCGAGACAAGACAACGACGAGAAAGCTAAAATAGCTAGTCAAATTTACCGCCGGTCGGGAATCTCACCCTGCCCTGAAGACCTTTTTATCATAACAAAAAACGCTTGCAAGCGCAAGCATTTTGTTTATTTCAATTTATCTGCTTCATAAGTGTGAACAAGCTCCAAACCGGCAAAATGTTGCTGGCGAAGAGCCTCATAGACAATCATACAGACCGTATTGGAAACATTGAGACTGCGAACATGCTCATCATTCATAGGGATACGGAGAGCTTTCTCAGGATGTTCTCGCATAAAGTCCTCTGGCAAACCCTTATCCTCACGTCCAAAGAGAAAATAGTGGTCCTCATCGCTTGCTAAATCTGCCTCAGAATAAACTTTTTCAGCAAATTTCGAAATCAGGTAAACTTGTCCTTTCATCTGAGACATAAAATCTGCCAAGTTATCATAAAAATGAATCTCTAACTTATCCCAATAATCCAAACCTGCTCGCTTCATCTTGCGGTCATCAATGGGAAAGCCCATTGGCTTGATGATGTGGAGGGGAGAATTGGTCGCAGCACAGGTACGCGCGATGTTACCAGTATTTTGTGGAATCTGAGGTTCAAATAATACAATGTGATTTGTCATAATTGGCTTCCTTTTATCATTGCAAAAAAATAGCCACACTGCCCGGAGTCAAGCTCAGCAAACAGCGTGGTTAAGGCGTCGTTAACTTACCTCACAACAGGTTTGAAGTAAATCAGCGAAACTACTTTCTTAGTATAACACTTTCAGAATCAATGTCAATAGAAACGACTTGATTTTTTTACTTTTTTTGATGATATTTTCATGTTTGGTCATTCCATTTCCGAAAAGGGATAGTAAAAGAGTAAAATCACTTCAAATCAGAGACGTTGTTATAGAGGTTAAGCATATTTATCTTCAAAAACTTGAAAAAGCCCTTTCTCCTCCTAAAAATCGGCTTGACAAGTGCATTTTTTGCTAAAAAAGGGTATGATAGTTACATCATGAAAAAGTAGGTTTTTTATATGAAAATTGTCCTTGTTGGTGGAGGGAAAGTCGGTTTTGCCCTCTGTCGTTCACTGGTCGCAGAAAAACATGACGTTGTCCTCATAGAACAAGATGAGGCTGTCCTCAACCATATTGTCAGCCGCTTTGATATCATGGGCCTCCTTGGAAATGGTGCAGACTTTACTATCTTAGAGCAAGCCGGTGTCCAAGAGTGTGATATCTTTATCGCTCTAACTGAATACGATGAAGTGAATATGATTTCAGCGGTACTAGCTAAAAAAATGGGCGCTAAAGAAACTATCGTTCGAGTGCGAAATCCTGAATACTCCAATGCCTATTTCAAAGAGAAAAATATTCTTGGATTTTCACTTATCGTTAATCCAGAACTCTTAGCAGCTCGTGCCATCTCAAATATCATCGATTTCCCTAATGCCCTCTCAGTTGAGCGTTTTGCCGGAGGTCGTGTCAGCCTGATGGAGTTTGTTATCAAAGATTCTAGCGGGCTCTGTCAAATGCCAATCTCAGACTTCCGTAAAAAATTTGGCAACATCATTGTCTGTGCTATGGAAAGAGACCATCAACTCATGATTCCAAGTGGTGATGTCACTATCCAGGACAAGGATAGGATTTTTGTTACGGGAAATCGTGTGGATATGATGCTTTTCCACAACTATTTCAAATCACGTGCAGTGAAAAGCTTGCTTATCGTTGGGGCTGGAAAAATCGCTTATTATCTACTTGGCATTTTGAAAGACAGCCGCATCGATACCAAGGTCATCGAGATTAACCCTGAAAGAGCTCGTTTCTTTAGTGAAAAATTCCCAAATCTCTATATCGTACAAGGAGATGGAACTGCCAAAGATATCTTACTAGAAGAAAGTGCTCCTAGCTATGATGCAGTCGCAACCTTAACTGGGGTTGATGAGGAAAACATCATCACCTCTATGTTTCTTGACCGTGTTGGCGTCCATAAGAATATCACCAAAGTCAACCGAACTAGCCTCCTAGAAATCATCCATGCGCCTGATTTTTCAAGTATCATTACACCAAAAAGCATCGCGGTAGATGCCATTATGCACTTTATCCGTGGTCGGGTAAACGCCCAATACTCAGACCTTCAAGCCATGCACCATCTTGCAAATGGCCAAATTGAAACCCTGCAATTCCATATCAAGGAAGCTAATAAAATGACTGCCAAGCCACTTTCGCATCTAAAATTAAAAAAAGGTGTTCTCATCGCAGCCATTATCCGAAAAGGAAAAACAATCTTCCCTACTGGAGAGGATATGCTTGAGGTGGGAGACAAGTTACTGGTAACTACCCTGCTACCAAACATCACCAAAATTTATGATTTGATTGAGAGGTAAAAAATGAATAAAAGTATGATTCTTTACCTCCTCTCAAAACTTCTCTTGATTGAGGCTATTCTACTCCTAGTGCCTGTGAGTGTAGCGACCTATTATCAAGAATCCAGCCAAGTATTTACAGCTCTTTTTACTACGATTGGAATTTTAGTCCTTCTTGGTGGTCTTGGCGTTTTACGGAAACCGAAAAATCAACGGATTTACGCCAAGGAAGGGGTCTTAATCGTTGCCCTCTGTTGGATTCTCTGGTCTTTCTTTGGTGGCCTCCCCTTTGTCTTTTCAGGACAAATCCCAAGCGTCATCGATGCCTTCTTTGAAATCAGTTCTGGATTTACGACTACAGGAGCAACTATTCTGAACGATGTTTCCGTTCTCACTCGTTCCCTCCTCTTCTGGAGAAGTTTCACCCACTTAATTGGAGGGATGGGAGTGCTCGTCTTTGCACTTGCCATTATGGACAATGCCAAAAATAGTCACTTAGAAGTAATGAAGGCAGAGGTCCCTGGTCCTGTCTTTGGCAAGGTCGTATCCAAACTAAAAAACACTGCCCAGATCCTCTATCTGCTTTATCTAGCTCTCTTCTCCCTTTTTGTGGTCATCTACTATCTAGCAGGTATGCCCTTGTTTGATAGCTTTGTCATCGCTATGGGAACAGCCGGAACTGGGGGCTTTACCGTCTATAACGACGGAATTGCCCACTACGGTAGCTCACTCATCACCTATCTAGTTAGTATCGGAGTGTTGGTTTTTGGGGTTAACTTCAATCTCTACTACTACCTCATGCTCCGTCGGATTAAGGCTTTCTTTGGAGATGAAGAACTGCGAGCTTATGTGATCATTGTCCTAGTGTCTACCGGCTTGATTACTCTTAATACGCTCCACCTCTACCAAGGTGTCTCTAAAAGTGTTGAAATGGCCTTCTTCCAGGTTTCCAATATCATCACGACAACAGGTTTTGGTTACGGAGATATTACCAACTGGCCCCTCTTCTCCCAATTTATCCTCCTCTTCCTCATGGGAATCGGTGGATCGGCTGGCTCAACTGCAGGTGGTCTCAAAGTGATCAGAGGACTCATCCTCTCAAAAATTGCTAAAAATCAGATTTTGTCCATCTTATCCCCTCACCGTGTCTTGACTCTACATGTCAACAAAACTGTGATTGACAAGGATACCCAGCACAAGATTCTTAAATATTTTGCCATCTACGTGATGATTATACTCTCTCTCATCTTTATCGTCAGTCTTGATAGCAATGATTTTCTAGTCGTGACCAGTGCTGTCTTCAGCTGTTTTAACAATATCGGACCTATTCTAGGTACAACCTCGAGTTTTGCCATCTTTAGTCCCATCTCTAAAATCCTCCTCTCCTTTGCAATGATTGCAGGTCGCTTAGAGATATACCCAATTTTGCTACTCTTTATGAAACGCACTTGGTCTAAACGCTAATTATAATACATTTCCCCTTTTACAAGCTAGTAGAAGGGGAATTTTTCTATTAAAAATGAGAAGACCTTTCGATCCTCTCCTAATTTGTTTATTCTTTAAGAGCTTTCTTGTAACGAGCAACTTCCGCTTGGTTAGCCCAAACATAGTGACCTGGACGAATTTCTACCATAGATGGCTTATCTGTCTCATAGTCATGTTGGTTAGGATCGTAAACTTTCAAGACCTTCTTGCGTTCCAAGATTGGATCTGGAATCGGTACAGCAGATAGAAGTGCTTGAGTGTATGGATGGACAGGATTGTTAAACAACTCCTCTGTCTCCGCCACTTCGACGATAACTCCCTTATAGATAACCGCGATACGATCTGAGATAAAGCGAACAACTGACAAATCATGCGCGATAAAGAGATAGGTCAAGCCCAACTCTTTTTGGAACTTCTTGAGCAAGTTCAAGACTTGCGCACGCACTGATACGTCCAAGGCTGAAATTGGCTCATCCGCAATAACGAAATCAGGTTCCATCACAAGGGCACGGGCAATCCCGATACGCTGACGTTGACCACCAGAAAACTCGTGTGGATAACGGGTCAAGTGTTCTTTCAAAAGTCCAACTTCATGAATCATCTTTTGAACTTTTTCTTTACGATCTTCTTCGTCTTTGAACAAGTGATAGTTGTAAAGACCTTCAGAGATGATATAGTCAACCGTCGCACGCTCATTCAAGCTGGCTGCAGGGTCCTGGAAAATCATCTGGATACGACGGATCAAGTCTGAGGATTCCTTATGAGATTTTTTTCCATTGATCTTATGACCATCAAAGATGATCTCACCTTTACTGGTATTATTTAGACCAATAATAGCACGACCAATCGTTGTTTTCCCACTACCAGACTCTCCTACAAGAGAGAAAGTTTCCCCCTTGTTGATAAAGAAGTTGGCGTTTTTAACCGCGACAAACTTCTTACTTCCTTCACCGAAGGAAATTTCTAAATCTTTAATTTCTACTAATTTTTCAGACATTTCCTTCCTCCTAGTCTTCTAGATGAGCAAAGCCCATTTTATCACGAATTTTGTCATGCAAATCTGCGATGACCCCAGGTTTTTCAACTTTAGGAGCATTCTCATGAAGCAACCAAGTCTTAGCCCAGTGAGTATCAGTGACTGAAAACTGAGGTGCTTTCTGTTCAAAGTCAATTTGCATCGCATAATCTGAACGAAGGGCAAAGGCATCACCTTTCAACTCAGTATAAAGAGACGGTGGTGTTCCTGGGATAGAGTACAATTCCCCTTTATCATCAGCAAGCTGAGGCAAGCTAGACAAGAGACTCCAAGTATATGGATGACGTGGGTCGTAGAAAACTTCCTCAACAGTTCCATATTCTACAATTTCTCCAGCATACATAACCGCTACCTTATCGGCAATACTTGCTACCACACCAAGGTCATGGGTGATAAAGATAATGGTAAAGTGGTACTCGTTCTGTAAAGTTTTAAGCAAATCAATGATTTGTGCTTGAATGGTTACATCAAGAGCCGTTGTTGGCTCGTCACAGATCAAGATATCTGGACGACAGGCAAGGGCAATCGCAATAACGATACGTTGGCGCATCCCTCCAGAATATTGGAAAGGATACTCTTCAAAACGTTTTTCAGCATCTGGGATTCCGACCTTGTTCATATAGTCGATTGCCATCTCTTTGGCTTCCTTAGCTGTTTTCCCTTGGTGTTTAACGATAACTTCAGTGATTTGGCTACCGATTGTATTGATTGGGTCCAAACTTGTCATAGGATCTTGGAAGATGGTCGCAATTTTAGCACCACGAATCTTCTCCCATTCCTTGTTAGAAGTCAAGGCTGTCAAGTCTTGTCCACGATAGTCGATACTTCCTTGGGCAATACGTCCATTGTCTTCTAACATCCCTGTAAAGGTTTTTGTTAATACAGATTTACCAGAACCTGACTCTCCTACCAAGGCAAGAACTTCTCCCTCAATAAGGTCCAGAGAAACTCCTCGGATAGCCGTCAGAACTTTGTCACGAACGTCAAATTCCACGACAATATCACGAGCAGTCAAAATTACATTATTTTCTTTTGTCATGTCTACTCCTATCTATGTGTACGTGGATCACTAGCATCCGCTAGGTTTTGACCAACAACAAAGAGAGATAGAGATACCAAGATCAAGGTTGTCAATGGAATCCAGAACAAGTAAGCGTTGGTCGTAACGTTTTGTGAGTAATCTGAGATCAAGCGTCCCAGACTCGGCACTGTTACAGGCAATCCCAATCCAAAGAAGGAAAGGAAGGCTTCATAAGAGATGAAGCTTGGCAACATCAAGGTCATCGTAGAAACAATAACGGATACCAATTGTGGCATGATATTTTTAACGATGATTTTAAAGGTTGGTGTCCCAAGTGTTTGAGAAGCAAGGTTGTATTCCAAGTCACGGTAACGCATGATTTGGATACGAATCATATAAGCAATCCCAATCCAAGTTGTCACACTCATGGCAAAAATCAGATTCCAGAAACCAGCACCGATTGAGTAAGTCAAGACAATGACAATCAAGAGAGATGGAATGTTTGAAATAATGTTATAAACTTCCATCATGACACGGTCAACAGATTTTGAAATTCCCCAAATTCCACCAACAATGACCCCAATTACAAGGTTGATAAAAGTGGCAATTACAGAGATAAGGATAGAGTTACGCGCACCAAACCAAACCCCATCAAACAAGGATTTACCATTACTATCTGTACCAAACCAATGTTCGGCATTGGGCTTGATAAAACGAGCGCTAAAGTCATTCACCTTACTTACATCGTTGAAGTCAAAATCTGAGAACATTGGATAAATAAAGCTCATCAAGATAATGGCAACCAAAATCCCCAACATAACGACTGTTGATTTTTTCTTTAGAAACTGTCTAAATACAGAACCCCAGTATGAATAGGCAGGGGCGTCAATTGTTTCAGAGGCAAAATCGTCACGTTTTACGAACTGAAATTTTTCTTTTCCGATTGTTGACATTATTTGCCTCCTTTCTCTGTCAATTTAATACGTGGATCAAGCATGGTCATCCAGATATCTCCTACAAAGAGTGAGAAGATAGAGATACATGTAAAGATAAAGACAAGACCAACTACCATTGAGTTGTTTGATGCCTTAACAGAGTCAATCAACATTTTACCCATACCTGGGAAGGCGAAGACGGTTTCTGTCAATGTTGCACCACCGATAACCCCGATAACGGCACCAGGAATACCTGAAACCAAAGGAACCATGGCATTTTTAAAGATGTGTTTGTTTGAAATTTCTTTTTCAGACAAACCTTTTGCACGCGCAAAACGAACAAAGTCTTGAGATTGCAAGTCAATCATATAACGACGGATCCAGATAGCCGTACTTGGTGCTCCTAGCAAACCTAGAATAACTGCTGGCAAGACATAAGAACGCCAATCTCCAGCACCCAAGATAGGGAATGAGTCTGGAAGCCCGATCGAAGATCCAATCAAGCGTACGATGTAAACCAAGGCAATCGTTGGAAGAGCAAGCAAGAAGGTTAGGGCACCTGTAGAGAAGCTGTCAATCCAAGTATTCTTGTGGCGAGCCATAGCAGAACCAAGAGGAATTGCGATAGCATAAGAAATAATCAAACCGATCAAACCAGCAACAGCCGAGCTTGCAATCATTGATGGATATTGATAATTGCTTTCTGTAGCTGTATATGGATCGTCTTTACCATAGTTAGCTACCTCACGCGCATCTGCTTGACTTGGTGACTTGTAGGTACGAGAGTAAATATCTACAGAGGAAGTCTTTTTACCCGTAGGGAATTGAACTTCCGATGTCTTAGTTTGTCCTTGACCTTGTGTGATAACTTGAAGCACTGGTGTGTTCGCATAAGTTGGGTAAGAGTCTCCCAAGTTAATGTTCACAAAGTTTTGGTGTACAAATGGGAATTGATTGTTGAAATACAAAAGGTATTTATGTTTTGTACCTGAACCAACCAATGACCAACCAATAGCAGGGTCATTTTCAAAACGAAGATAGCGTTCCAAGTTTGGATTTTCAGGGTCTTGAATCTTGTTTGTATGATCAACATCAATCAAGTTGGCATAGAATTTGAAAACACGTTCAAAAATTGGAATTTCACGCGTCGCATAGAATTGACCACTTTCTGAGAATACACCTAACGTCCAACCATTTCCTAGTTGGTTGATGTATTTTTCGTAGATTGCCTTGTTAGTCTCATTGGCATCTACTGTTACAGATGAGTCCATCGTGCTAGCTTTTTCCTGCAACTCTTTCGTATCGTAATATTCGATATAGCCCATTCGCTCATAAACGGTATTTTCATAATTGTCCCGTTTATCAGGCGTCGTTGCAATCTTGTTATAGTTGGTATCCTGCTTAAAAATCAATTTCCGCGGAACCATCGTATAGATAATCGTGTAGGTCAAGGTTGTCACCAAGAAGATAGACACCAATGAACGCAATACACGCATAAAAATATATTTCTTCATATCGTTTCCTTTTAAAATCCCAAAAGAACCTTCTCCTCATGGAGAGAAAGTTCTCTTAAGAGTTATTTATTTAACGTGATTAGCCAATTCTTTTTGAACTTTTTCGTTTGATTCTTTTTTCTCTTTAAGCCATTTTTCACGAGCTTGTTCATAGTCAGCTTTGGTTACTACCTTGTCTTGTAACTGAATATACTTGAAGTATACATCTGATCCCTTATCTCCAGATTGGCTATATGATGCAGAGAATGGCACAACACGAGAAATGAATGGTGCAGCACCAGTTGATGACATAGCTGGCAAGATGAGTGAGCTATCTGTCAACCAAGCTTGAGCAGCCGCGTATTTTTCATAACGAACATTCAAGTCGCTTGTTTCTTTAGCAGCTTCATCAACTAGCTTATCGTATTCTTTCAAACCAACTTGAGCTGCTGCAGCATTATCTGCACCTTCGTAACCCATGTATGTTTTTGTTTGTTCAGCATTCGTTGTCTTCAAGATATCAAGGTAAGTTGATGGATCTTCATAGTCAGGGTTCCATCCAACGGCACCTGAGAGATCCCAGTCTTCTGCTGCTGCATTCGCCGCATAGTAGGTGATATTATTAAACTCATCTTTAGAAACTTGTTGGATATCGATGACTACATTGTCTTCTCCAAGCACTGTTTCAACGGATTGTTTGAAGGATTGGATACGTGCGATATAGTTTTTAGCAGTTTGGTCTACTGGGATATCCAAGTGGATAGGGAATTTCACACCTTCTGCTTCCAATGCAGTTTTAGCTTTGGCAAGTTCAGCTTTAGCTTTATCGGCGTTGAAGAGTCCATCTTGACCATCCGCAAAGTTTACATTCTTCCATTCATCGCCATAAGCTGCCATCTTATCAGTCACTAAGTCACCGAAAGTTTTTTCACCAGCAGAGACGAAGTCAGGTTTTACAAAGAGGTTACGAACGGCACGAGGAGCGCCTTCTTTACCATTAATTTGTGCTGAGTAAGAAGTACGGTCAAAGGCAAAGTTCAAGGCCTGACGGAAGTCTTTGTTAAGAAGGGCTTTCTTAGTAGAAATCTTCTCTTCATCAGTTGTCTTAGAAGTATATTTGTAACCTTGACGGTCAATATTCACACCCAAACCACCAATACCAGGTCCTGATGGGGTGTAGAAGATATTTTCCTTGTAGGTTTCTTCTACTTTAGAATAGTTTGAACTTGTTGGGTAAAGACGGGCATAGCTATAAGCTCCACTTGTAAAGTTACGTTCAATAGACTCTTGGTCTGAACCATCATAGTAAGCAAGGGTTACTTTATCAATATGAACATTGTCTTTATCCCAATAGTTTTCATTCTTAGCGAATTCGATAGATGACTTAGCAGTCAAACCTTTCAGCAAGAATGGACCATTGTAAAGCAAGGATGTAGGGTCAGTTGCCTTAGCAAAGTCAGATCCTTTTGATTTTTCAAATTCTTCGTTCAATGGCCAGAAGATTGCGTAGGCCATCTTAGAGTTCCAGTATGGTTCTGGTTGGTTCAAGGTATACTCAAGAGTATAATCATCAACTGCCTTTACACCTACTGAAGAAAAGTCTTTATTGTTTCCAGCTTTATAGTCAGCTAGACCTTTAACTGAATCTTCTGCTAGATAAAGTGCTTCAGACTTGTTATCAGCCGCGTGTTTCAAGCCATTTACAAAGTCCTTAGCTGTCACTTCAGCATACTCTTCGCCATCTGATGTCATCCATTTGACACCTTTACGAATCTTGTAGGTATAAGTCAAACCGTCTTTTGAGACTGACCAGTCTTCTGCAACTGCAGGAGTCAAATTCCCATATTTATCATTTGTAAAGAGACCATCGATACCATTTGAAGTGGCAATCTTAGTACTTTGTTTTCCTGAAATGAGGTAATCCAATGTTTCTGGGTCAGCTGAATAAACATAACCATAATTTTTTGGCGCTGTTGAATCAGATGATTTTGAAGAACTGCAAGCAGCGAGAACGCCAGTTGCCAGCAAAGCAACTCCTGCTGTAACAAATATTCTACTTTTTTTCACGTATATAACTCCTCTTAAAAAATTTAGGCTTATTGCCAATTATACCATAGATTTCTCAAAAAGTAAACGAATTTTCAGAATATTTAGGCGTGTACCCACAAAAAACTTTCATTTGTCAAATTTCTTTATTCTTTGTTTGCTATCTATCGAGTCATAAGGCAAACTTAATGTCCATAAAGCCTGATTTTCAGGTTTTCTTTCTCCATTTTCTACCCAGTCAGAAAGGGCATTCTTCTAAATTGGATTTTCGATTAAGAAACTATTGACGTAAAATCATTTTCAAGGTATAATAATAAACGTTGAGGCGGTATAGCCAAGTGGTAAGGCACGGCTCTGCAAAAGCTTGATCGTCGGTTCAAATCCGTCTACCGCCTTCTGTGACCTGATTATTCAGGATTTCATCAAACAACAAGCCCATGAAATTGGGCTTTTTTATTTTTTTCTTCGGATAAATAAGGATAACTTTGAAAATCTTTTGGAGCGGATTTGGCGAATGAAAAACAGTGACAAAAATCACTGTTTTACTCGGTTTCTTCCTCAGGTTCTAGTTCTGTGATTTGAACTTTTACCTTGGTAACACGTCCATTTTTCACCTTATCATTGGTCAGGACAATCTTCTTGTTTTGGCTGACCAGTTCATAACTGATTTTTTCAGTTGTAGGAATCGTACCGACACCTGTCAAATAATAACCAGCGATGGTATCCACATCATCGCTTTCTAGTTCAACACCAAAGTAGTCGTTGAAGTCGTTAAGATTCATGGTTCCCTGTGCAATATAGGTATCCTCACCGATTTGGTGGACTTCGATTTCTGCCCTATCCGTCTCATCGTCAATTTCTCCGACAATCTCTTCTAGGAGGTCTTCCAGAGTTACCAAACCAGCCATACCACCGTATTCGTCTAGTAAGATAGCCATTTGATTTTGGGTATTTCGCAGCTCTTTCAATAGATCATCCACAAAGATGGTCTCAGGCACAAATAGCGGTGTTTGTAGGATTCGTTTCCAAATAATATTTTCAAAACCATCTGCATAGGCAGCGTTTAGCAAGCGCTTGGTATGAATCAAACCGATAACATTGTCTTTATCACCATCATAAACAGGAATACGCGAAAAATTTTGCTTTAAAATACTTTCGATAATCGTTTGACTATCATCCTGAATATCCACCATAAAGGCATCTGTCCGAGGAACCATGACTTCTCTCGCCATCAGCTCATCTAGAGAGAAGATCCCTTGTAACATCTCGATTTCGTCTGCATCCAGTGTTTCTTCACTATTGGTGAGCATGTACTCTATTTCATCTCGAGTCATTTTTTCATCCGCATCATCAAAAGTCATTGGTGTCAAACGACTCAACAAATTAGTTGAAGCAGATAGCAACCAGACAAAGGGACTGACAATCTTTCCAAGACCAATAATAATTGGTGCTGTTCGAATCGCCAAAGCATCTTTTAGATTAAGGGCAATACGTTTAGGATAGAGCTCACCAAAAACAATGGAGATATAGGTCAAGAATGCCAAAGAGAGGAAACTTGCAATGGCGTAAGCTGTTTCACTATTTCCCATCCAAGATGCGATCGCTTGTCCAAGGGTATCCGCCAATTTGGCCCCTGACAAGATCGTAATCAAGGTGATACCGACTTGAATCGTTGATAAAAAGTGATTAGGATTTTCAAGTACCTTTAACAAACGGATATAACGTTTGTCTCCTTCTTCTGCCTTTTGCTCTACTCGGGCACGGTTTAATGACACCATCGCCATTTCAGTGGCTGAGAAAAAAGCATTTAACAAGGTCAAGATAAATAACAATACAAACTGTAGCAACAAATTCTGACTGCTCGGGTCTTCCATAGTCCTTCTCCTAAAATAGTATCTTGTGTTCCATTATATCATAAATTAGCGTAGGAATCACATTATTTTCTAATTTATACAATTGCTCCCTTATCAATGACGGACAAGGGAGCAATTTTTGTTCTTTTATAGATTGTTTCTAGTTTGTCACCGTGACTTGACCTGTTCGGTAATCAAGCTGAATCCCCTTTTGAACATTGGGGATTAGGACATTGAATTCCAACTCGCCATCTGAAGACTTGGCTTCGATTTGTGAAGCGGATGGAACTAGATCCTCATTTGTCGCATAGTGAAGCGTCACCCGATAACGGACTCTCTTATTCTGGTCCAAGGCTTTCCTAACCAAACTCTCATAGTAGTTCTGCCCTGTCGAATCTTCAGCTTGCGCTTGATTCGCCCAAGCTGTCTGGACTGCAATGTTCTTGGGATTGCTGGTAGAGGCATCAAAACCATCCAAACCACCTATTAAGGCATAGCCCAGCAGATGTCCTCTATCAACTGCATGTGTATAGGCTCCCTTTAGATTCTTAACCTGATGCCATCCTGGTGGCATCCAAGAGGTGGATCCATTTCCAGTCTCTTCACGATTCTTATACTGTCGAGTGGCTTTAGATAAGATGGCATTAGCAACAGTTGGGACGGTCTCTTTCCCGACTGGTTTTATTTTATTATCCGCATAGGGTTTGCTAGAAACCTTGGCATCTAGATTGGTTTTATTGCCATTGACAATGAAGGCTCCTGCTCCATTCCACTCGAGCCCCCCTTTGATTTGGTTTTTGATTGACTCAGTTAAGATACTTTCAGCCAGCTCCTGACTGGGAGCTTCTGAAGCTTGTTTTTTCTGACTAACTTTGGTTTTAGGCGTGTTTGATGTCGACTGCATCTGCTTGATATAATAGCTTCCAGCAGCCAAGAGTAAGAATATAAGTAACCCTACTAGTGTCTGTCTCGTTTTTTTGTTCATTTTTCTCCTTATTTCTTTAGAAAAAGACTGGTCTCCCAGTCTAATTTCCTGTAAATTTACTAATCAATTCTTGCCATTTCGCTGGAGACAAAATCGCCCATGGATCCTGTCCCTTTCCTAGAATCCCGTAGCCGATCATCAAGCCGATTCCTAAAGCGAGGAATCCCAGCAAGAGTACGATAAAAATCAACAGTAAGCGACGGAGTACATAGCGTATGTTTTTATTCTTCATCCTTAACCTCAATCCGCTGAATCTTTGCTCCTAGCTGAGCTAATTTCTCATGGAAACGGTAGTAACCTCTATCAAGGTGGACTAACTTACCAACAACTGTTTCTCCCTGCGCTACCAAACCTGTCAGAATCAAAGCAGCACTAGCGCGAAGGTCCGTTGATAGAACTTCTGCTCCCTGTAAAGCCTGTCCCCCAACAATACGAGCTGTATCACGGATAATCTCTGAATGCAAGCCCATACGGCGCATTTCCTCCAGATGTTGGAAACGATTCTCAAACACCGTTTCCACCATGGTGGATTCCCCTTTTGCGACTGTCATCAAAGCTGTAAATTGTGCCTGCATATCTGTTGGAAATCCTGGGTGTGGTAAAGTTTTTACATGAACAGCTTTGAGATTTTCAAGTTGAGAACGAACACGGATGCCTTCTGATTCCTCTGTCACTTCAACACCCATTTCAAGTAGTTTTGAGATTAAGGGGCGATTATGTTCCCAGACTGCATCACGAACGAGGACATCTCCGCCAGTCATAGCTGCAGCCACCATAAAGGTTCCGGCTTCGATACGATCTTGTACCACATTATGAGTTGTTCCATGAAGTTTCTCAACACCAGTCACTGTGATGGTTTCGGTACCAGCTCCCTTGACCTTAGCTCCCATCTCATTAAGGAGAATAGCGAGGTCAACAATTTCCGGCTCACGCGCAGCATTTTCAATGACCGTCACACCGTCAGCTAGAGTTGCCGCCATCATGAGGTTTTGTGTTGCGCCGACACTAGGGAAGTCCATGTAGATATGAGCGCCATGCAGGCGTTCTGCCTTGGCTTCGATGTAACCAGCTGTCTGGGTAATCTTTGCCCCCATAGCTTCCAAACCTTTGAGGTGGAGGTCGATCGGACGACTCCCAATAGTGCAACCACCTGGCATGGATACCTTGGCGTGGCCTACACGAGCAAGGATTGGTCCCAAGACAACGATGGATGCCCGCATCTTGCTAACATACTTGTATGGAGCCTCCTCCGTGATATCACCAGTAGCATCAACCTCGATAACATGAGCTTCCTCATCAAAGTCCACCTTGGCATTCAAACCACGAACCACTTGATTCATAGTGAAAACATCTGACAAGATTGGGACGTTCTGCAAGACTGTCTTACCCTTGCTTGCTAGAATAGTCGCTGCCAATAAAGGTAAGACTGCATTCTTTGCTCCCTCGATGGCCACACTCCCGACCAGACGATTATCTCCGCCTTGAACCACAATTTTTTCCATAGTTTTTCCTTTACTTTTGATTTTATAATAGTCCTCTAAGTGCTTCTTGCCACAGTTGGTACAAACTGATAAAGAATGAACTCAAGATATAGCCCATCACAATACTAAAGAAGCCTACCAACAAACGAACTTTTTTTGTGTTAGTAGCGGTCACTTTTAAAACCTTTTCCCATCTCACAAGATCCTTTAAAAGGTAAAAACTCAAATAAATAAAGAGTATATGACTACTTAGAGTGAATAATAATTGAACCATTTGACTATTATACCATCTTATCCGCTTGCGCGCTAGTTTTCGATTTTTCTACGGATTAGGGATTGTTTTTAAGGTAATCAATTGCATCCTGCAAGGTCTTAACTGGAACGATTTTCATCTCTGTTTTGATCGTTTTAGCAGCTTCTAAGGCTGTTTCATAGTTGCTTTTCGCATTGGGATCTGCTTTTTTTGCTTCCTCGGTGACTGGATTGTCAGGAGCAAAAAAGATGTTGGCTCCCTGACGAGAGGCTGCAACCACTTTTTTGTCAATTCCACCAATATCGCCAACATTTCCATCGCGATCAATGGTTCCCGTTCCCGCAACGATGCGACCATTACGAAGTCCTGGATCTGCTATCTGGGTGTAAATAGCGAGACTAAACATGAGACCGGCACTTGGCCCCCCGATACCAGCTGTTGAAAAGCGAATCGGAACATCACTGGTCACTTCCGTACGGTCAATCAAACCAATCCCAATCCCGTTTTTCCCGTTTTCGAGAGTGATAATCTTACCTTCAGCAGACTTGACTTTTCCGTCTTCTTCATAAGTTACCTTGACTGGATCTCCCAGTTTTTGAGAGTTGACATAATCAATCAAGTCTTTGGAACTGTCAAACGTCTTATCATTAACAGCCGTAACGGTATCCGCAATGTTCAGAATGCCTTTGAAGGTTGAATTGTCCGTCACGGTCAAGACGTAGACTCCCAGATACTTGAGCTCGATATCCTTGCCAGCCGTCTTCAAGCCTTGATACTTGGCCATATTTTGGGATGTTTGCATGTAGAACTGATTGATCCGCATAAACTCTGCATCTGTAGAGCCACCCGTTGTCTCCTGAGCACTTCTAATATCCGTAAATGGAGTCAGCCAAGCATAAACAAGATGCGACAGAGTTGCATGTCGAATACCGACTGTTACAAACTGGTAAGCTCCTGCTTCTGTATCTTCTGTTTCATTGACTTTCAAAACTTGACGAATATCTTCCGCTCCACCTGGAACTTCTATGTAGTAAGGTAAAGGTACTACAAAGGCTAAAAAAGTCAATACTAGTGCTAGGATGACATATAAGGGCCATCTAGTTTTTTTCTTCATGTTCTAATTCCTCCACAACACTGTTTGGGACATATTGCTGAATCTCCTGACCAAACTTCAGAAGTTCTCTCACGGCTGAAGAGCTGATATAAAGATGCTCTGGGCGACTATATAGGTAAATGGTTTCGATTTCTGGAGCCAGTTGATAATTGTAGTAATCAAAACTAGATTCATATTGCAAGTCTGTGGCATTCCGCAAGCCACGGACAAGGGTCTTAGCACCCAGTCTTCTTGCAACATCGACGACTAGCTGGTCATGAGAAGCCAACACCTCTACATTACCTAAATGCGCCACAGCTTTTTCGACTGCCCGTTTGCGATTTTCAACAGGGAGAAAGCCTTGTTTGTGGGGATTGTAGAACACCCCGACATAGAGCTTATCAAAGAGTTTGCTGGCACGTTCAATGATATCCAGATGTCCATTTGTCATCGGATCAAATGAACCTGTAAATAATCCAATTTTATCTGACATAGACCGTCACCTTACTAATCCCATATATTTTTTCTTTCCAGATGCCTAAGCAGGCGATTTCTTCTGGGAGTTCTACAGACTTATCGGTTTCACAGACAACCATGATCTCTTCGGAGAAAAGGTTTCTTTCTGCCATTTTTTCGATATCTGCAACGATTTGTTCCTTGGCATAGGGAGGGTCTAAAAAGACCAGGTCAAAGGGACCTTTCACTTGCTCCAAGGCCCGTTCAGCCTCCATCTTTAAGAGCTGAAATTTGGAAACTTCCTTGGTCATTTGGATGTTTTCAGCGATGATAGCTTGCGCCTTTCGATCCCGTTCCACTAAGACAGCATGGGACATCCCACGCGAGACTGCCTCAATGGATAAACCACCACTGCCAGCATAGAGATCCAAGACACGACCGCCCTCAAAATAGGGACCTATCATGTTAAAGATAGCTCCACGCACCTTATCTGATGTCGGCCTCGTCGTCTTGCCTTCTAGCGTCTTGAGGGGTCGCCCTCCGTAGATTCCTGATACGATTTTCATACCGTTTATTATACCAAATTATAGGCAAAAAGAGAAAGAAAACCGAACCTTACGGTTCGATTCTCTATAAGATATTTTCATAAGTATCGCGAACTTCTTGAGGCCAGACACTGGTCTGAACTTCTCCAATGTGTTTCTTACGAAGAAGGAACATGGCCATCCGAGACTGTCCGATACCTCCACCAATTGTCAGTGGGAAAAGGCCATTAAGCAGGGCCTTATGCCATTCCAACTCCAGACGATCTTCGTCTCCTGTAAGAGCCACTTGGCGACGAAGGGTATCCTCATCTACCCGAATCCCCATTGATGAAAGTTCAAAGGCACAACCAAGAGATTCGTTCCAAACTAGAATATCCCCATTCAGTCCCTTGTAGCCATTCTCAGACTCTGTTGTCCAGTCATCATAGTCAGGTGCACGGCCGTCATGAGGTTTCCCGTCAGGCAACTCGCCACCAATACCAATCAAGAAGACTGCGCCGAACTCTTTACAGATTTCATTTTCACGCTCTTTCGGTGTTAGATCTGGGTAGCGTTCCACCAACTCTTCCGTATGGATAAAGGTAATCTGTTTTGGCAAGATAGATTCGATATCATAGCGGGCTTCTACTGCTAGCTCTGTCAGACGAATAGCCTTATAAATCTTTTCAACTGTTTCTTTGAGATAAGCGATATTGCGTTGACCATTTGGAATCACCTTCTCCCAGTCCCACTGGTCTACATAAACAGAGTGGGTCGCATCCAGCGAATCTTCGTCTGGACGAAGGGCCTTCATGTGAACAAACAGACCTTCTCCTTCACCGAAACCAAAGCGAGCCAAAGTGTGACGTTTCCATTTGGCAAGTGAGTGAACGACTTCATAAGTTTCATCTGGAATCTGCAAAACCTTGACAGATACTGGATTTTCGACACCTGACAGGTTGTCTTGCATCCCATCACCGACCTTACTCAAGATAGGTCCCTGAACTTCCACGACTTCTAGTTTATCTTTCAAATACTGGGTAAAGGTGTTTTTAACAAAAGAAATTTCTTCTTGCTGATGAATAAAGCTTTTCTTCATAACTACTCCTAAAAAATTAATTAAAAGCATTATACACCTATTT
This sequence comes from Streptococcus oralis, assembly GCF_019929365.1. GTDB lineage: Bacteria > Bacillota > Bacilli > Lactobacillales > Streptococcaceae > Streptococcus > Streptococcus oralis_BT. The sequence goes on from NZ_JAHZPH010000005.1 coordinate 54,000, forward strand.
TCAAGAAAAGGAAAGAGTAAATAAGAAAAAGTCAGTGCTCTTTTGAACACTGACTCTGTCATTCATTAATCGTTTCGACCAAAGATTCGTAAGATGCTAAGGAAGAGGTTGATAAAGTCTAGGTAGATGCTGAGCGCCATTGAGATGACCCAGCCTGTTGCTACTTGCCCTCTTGACTGCTCATAAACATAGCGAATCTTTTGGTTGTCCCAAGCAATCAAACCTGAGAAGACCAAGACCATGGCAATACTAATCATGTAGTCAAAGAAACCACTAGCTAAGAAAATATTCACAATCATGGCAATGATGAGGCCAACAAGCGCAGCCATCAGAGCACGTCCCATTCCACTCAAATCTTTCTTAGTGAAAATTCCGATTGCTGCCATGACAAAGAAGAGAAGGGCGCTGGATACAAAGGCTGATAAGACGGTCCCAGGTGTATAGAAGGCTACGACAAAGCTAAGTGTGAAGCCATTTAAAACAGAATAAATTAAAAATACTGGGAGAGCTGCTGGACTGTTTTTAGCAGCCATGCTACTCGCAACAAAGACCAGACCAAGTTCTGCAAAAGTTGCAATCATCAACCAGAGACGACCATGCATTAAAAAGTAGACCAATTGAGTCTGAAAGACCGTCAACATCAAAGCTGACACGAGAGCTGACAGACCAATCCCAAGTCCCACAAAGGCATAAACCTTAGCGTAAAATTGATTGAGACCTGAACGTTCTTGAATAATTGTTTGATTCATTCTGATTCTCCTTTTTCTATAAATATGTCTTGATTATAACAAAGTTTTTATAAATTAGCTGAAATAAAACATCAAAATGCCTGCCGCAATGCCAACATTGAGACTCTCTGCACGGCCCTTCATTCCAATATGAACCAACTGATCAGCACTCTCAACCATGACAGAACTAATCCCCTGTCCTTCATTTCCCATGACTAAAACAAAGTTCTCTAGGGGAGAAAGCTCACGATAATCCTTTGAATCTCTCAATAAGGTCGTTGCCAGAATGGGCAAGTCACTCTTTTTAGCCCCTTCTACAAAGGTGGCAACAGGCATACGATAGATGGGCAAATGAAAATGACTTCCTTGCATGGAACGCAGAGTCTTGAGACTGTAGACATCTGCTGACTTGTCTGAAACAATGACCCCTGTAAAACCTGCAGCATCCGCCGTCCGAATCATGGTGCCCACATTACCAGGATCTTGAACATCTTCTAAAAATAGAAACTTTCCCTGACGAAGATCAGGCTGTCCCATTTCTTCTTTTTGAATAACTGCGACAATGCCTTGAGGGGTTTGCGTATCTGCTAAGTCCCGCAAAATCTCCTCTGAAACCCAGACTGTTTGCGAAAAAGCGGCTAACTGTTCCTTATAGCTCTCTAGGGCAAAAATCTTCTCAATCGTCACTCCAGCTTGAACAGCTTCTTCGAATAAGTGCCAGCCCTCAATCAAATAAGCAGACTTTCGATATTTTTTTTGATGCAATTTCTTGGCATTTTTTACCACAGAATTGGCTTTTGAGGTTATAATAGTCATAGAAATATTATAACACAATCAAAGGGGTTTGGTATGCAAAAGGTTAGAATGATTGCCCAAGGCAGGGTGCAGGGTGTTGGTTTTCGTTGGGGCGTTTATACTCTAGCGCTTGAAATCGGTGGCATCACTGGTCGTGTCTGGAATAATGACGATGGCACAGTGGAAATTCTTGCTCAGGCAGAGTCCTCTGCCACTATGGCAAAATTTATCCAAGAAATCCGAAAAGGTCCGACACCTTTCTCAAAAGTTACCTATCTAGATGTACAAATGAGCAACTTTTCATCTTACTCGGACTTCAAAGTCGCAAATTAGGTCTCCAGAACTATTGTATATTTTACAAAAAAACAGTAGAATAGAAAGGGATAATTTTTAAAGAAGGAATGAAAACATTGAAATCTATTAAACGTTTTGCCCTCTCTGCTATGGGAGTGGCTATGCTACTCGTCTTGACAGGTTGTGTTTCTGTTGATAAAACGACTGGAGAACCAACAGGATTTATCTGGAACACCATCGGAGCGCCTATGGCAGAGGCCATCAAATACTTTGCTAATGATATGGGACTTGGTTTTGGGATGGGGATTATCATCGTCACCATTATCGTGCGTTTGATTATCTTGCCGCTCGGTATCTACCAATCGTGGAAGGCGACGCTTCACTCTGAAAAGATGAACGCCCTCAAACACGTGCTTGAACCACATCAAACACGTCTAAAAGAAGCAACAACTCAAGAAGAAAAACTTGAGGCTCAACAAGCTCTCTTTGCCGCCCAAAAAGAACATGGTATCAGCATGTTTGGTGGTGTAGGATGTTTCCCTATCCTCATTCAAATGCCTTTCTTCTCTGCTATCTACTTTGCTGCCCAACATACTGATGGGGTCGCAGGATCTAGCTTCCTCGGCATCGCACTAGGATCACCAAGCATGCTCCTTGTAGCCTTTGCCGGTATTCTTTACTACATCCAATCTCTCCTCTCGCTTCATGGAGTAGAAGATGAGATGCAAAGAGAACAACTTAAGAAAATGATCTACATGAGCCCACTCATGATTGTTATCTTCTCCCTCTTCTCACCAGCCAGTGTAACACTTTACTGGGTTGTCGGTGGTTTCATGATGATTCTCCAACAGTTTATCGTCAACTATGTCGTTCGTCCAAAACTTCGTCAAAAAGTACGTGAAGAATACGAAAAGAACCCTCCGAAAGTCAGCCCTTCTGCAGGTGCAAGAAAAGATGTGACTCCTAAGCAGCCTCAGGCTATCACAACCAATAAGAAAAAGAAAAACCGCAACTCTGGCAAACAACGATCTAGATAAGACTCAAAAAGCTTAGCTGAAAGGCTAGGCTTTTTATGCATCACAAAAGCCCGATGTCTCCATCAGGCTTCTTTTTATCCATGAACACGCTTCATGTAGTCTTGGTAACTTTCTGTATCCATCAATTCCTTGGCATTCTTAACACGGTCTGCTGTTGGAGGTTTGACCCCTTCGAGCGAATATGGAATCCCAAGTTCACGCCACTTGAATTCTCCCATAGTGTGATAAGGTAGGATTTCAAACTTGTCAACGTTTTTGAGGGTTTTGACGAATTTACCGAGTTCAATCAAATCCTCATCTCTATCTGTCAATCCTGGAACCAATACGTGGCGAATCCAAACAGGTTTTCCAATATCTGATAGGTACCGGGCACAGGCCAAGATGTTTTTATTGGTTTGGCTAGTAACGATCTTGTGCTGTTCTTCGTTGATTTCCTTGATATCCAGGAGAACCAAGTCTGTCACCGCCATGAGTTTATTAAACTTTTCGAGATAACGTGGTGTGTTACGGAAAGGAAGGGCACAGGTGTCCAAGGTGCAGTGGATTCCTTTTTCCTTAGCCTTGGTAAAAAAGGCAATCAAGAAATCAATCTGCAAGAGTGCCTCTCCACCACTAACAGTGATTCCTCCCTTGTCTCCCCAGAAACCACGATAACGAAGGGCTTCTGTCAAGACATCGTCTACTGTCCGTTCGCGTGATTTATTGGTCTCCATAGCCCATGTATCAGGGTTATGGCAGTACTGGCAACGCATGTGACAGCCCTGCAAAAAGACAATAAAACGAATCCCAGGACCATCTACCGCCCCAAAACTCTCTGTCGAATGCACCATTCCTGTCACTTGTCCATAGTCAATTGTTTCTTCAGACATATCGTCACCTTCCTTGAAACCGTTTTATAGTTTTATTATATCACGACTTGAGGGAAAAACAAGATTTTTGTCTATTTTTTAGAAAGCAATCTGTTTTTCACTTTCATTTTTATTTTTTTAATGATCTGATTCAAAATCAAAACCATACAAGGTTGCAAAATAGTCCTCAGGGCGCTCTGCACGGCGGATTTGGCGGGCTTTTCCTTCTTCGGTATAGAGGATTTCTGCCGAGCGTAGTTTGGCATTGTACTGGTAACCCATGGAGAATCCATGTGCACCTGTATCATGAATCACCAGTAAATCACCGATTTCTGTATGAGGTAGTTCGCGATTAATGGCAAATTTATCATTGTTTTCACAGAGTGAACCAACCACATCTACAACCTCAACTGGTCCGTCTGGATGGGTCAGATTGGTGATATGGTGGTAAGCTCCATACATGGCTGGGCGCATGAGGTTGACGGCCGAGGCATCCACACCTAGATAGGTACGATAGGTTTTCTTTTTATGAGTTACTTTGGTAACGAGAACTCCGTGAGGTGCCAGCATAAAACGGCCCAATTCAGTGAAAATCTTGATCTGATCAAGACCTGCCGACGTAAGGACTTCTTCATAAACCTTTCGCACGCCCTCACCAATCATAGCAATATCATTTGGCTCCTGGTCTGGGCGATAGTTGACTCCGATTCCGCCAGAAAGATTGATAAAGTCTAGCGAAATGCCCAACTTGTCCTTGATTTCAACGGCTAATTCAAAAAGCTGACGCGCCAACTCTGGGTAGTAGAGATGGGTGACGGTATTGGATGCTAGGAAGGAATGAATCCCAAAAGTCTTGGCTCCTTTTTCCTTCAAAATAGCAAAGGCTTCAAAAAGCTGGTCCTTGGTCATCCCAAACTTGGCCTCTCCAGGATTGTCCATAATATCCGTCCCCAGTTCAAAAACGCCTCCAGGATTGTAACGACAAGAGATGATTTCTGGAATGCCTGCCGCTCGCTCCAGATGTTCAATATCTTCAAAGGCATCCAAGTTAATGGTTGCGCCCAATTCACGCGCATAGGCATATTCCTTGTCAGGCGTGTTGTTAGAAGAGAACATGATTTCAGAACCGGGGAAATCCAGTTTATGGCTCATCAAGAGCTCCACGTAACTAGAACAGTCCACACCACAACCTTCCTCTTGGAGGATTTTCAAGATGGCTGGAGTTGGAGTAGCCTTAACTGCAAAATATTCTTTAAAGCCCTCATTCCACGAAAAAGCCTTGTTTACTGCTCGCGCTTTCTCGCGAATCCCCTTCTCGTCATACAAGTGAAAGGGAGTCGGGAACTCTGCAACAATTGTTTCTAAATCTTCACGGCTGATAAATGGTGTTTTCATAAGCATCCTTCTATTCTGTTTGCAAAGAAAGGCTGGGACAATCGTTCCAACCTTTAGTTCTATCTCTTATTTGTCTTCGTCAAAGATATTCCCAATCTCAACATCGATGGATTGGTTCTTGACATCAATATTGGTAACCTTCAAGAGTGACTTGTAATCGAACTGCTTTTCACGTTCTTCTTGGGCATTGTCTGCAAAGACTGCGACACCAGCTAGTTCAGAATCGAACTCACGCAAGAGACTGATCATCCCGTTGACCGTTCCGCCACCTTTCAAGAAGTCATCCACGATCAAGACACGACTGCCTGCCTTGAGACTGCGTTTTGCAAGGAACATTTTCTCAATGCGGTCACCGCTGGAACCTGAAACATAGTTGACGCTGACCGTTGAACCTTCTGTGATTTTCAAGTCACGACGCACAATGACAAATGGAACATTGAGGACATTGGCAACCGCATTTGCTAGCGGAACACCCTTTGTTGCTACTGTCATAACGGCATCGATTTTTTGGTCCATAAAGCTCTTGGCAATGATACGACCAATATTTTTCAAAATGGCAGGTGTACTAAGCAGATCAGACAGGTAGATGTAGCCACCTGGCAAGATACGGTCGCTTTCTGAAAGTTTGTCACGCAAGTCTGCGATCATTTCTTTGGATTCATGACTCGAGATTGATGGTGTAAAGATAACGCCACCACCTGCTCCAGTCACAGTCTGAATATGACCGATTTCAATTTCCTCAAAAGCACGCTTGATAATCACGATATCCTCTGAAATCGATGATTTGGCAGATTCATACTTTTCTGCAAAGGTATTGAGACTGGTTAGTTTGTATGGATTATTAATCAAATAGTTGGAAATGACAACCATCCGATCACTTCTTCTTAATTTCATTTTTATTTACCATTCCATTTAATTTTGATATTTTATCCATTATACCACATTCACATAAAAAAACGAACATTATTGCGTAAAAAATGCTCGTTTTTCTTAAATTATTAATCTAAATCTGGTTTATAGAAGGAACGATTGTCCATAGCGAAGATTTTATTGGTCATCTCTCCTTTGTCCACCAAAGCTAGAGCCGTTGACATCATCATCATGCTGGCATCTAGATTGTCAATCATATGAATAATCTCTGCCTCCATAATGCGTGGACGGACTGGACTTCCATACTCCAGCAAGCCATGGTGACTGAGGATGACATGGCGCAGTAGCACCACTTCTTCTCTAGTATCATCGATGCCCAGTTCCATGACTGTCTTGGTAATTTCGCTATCGATGAGGGCTATATGGCCGATGAGATTGCCTCGCACTGTGTACTCCGTATGGTCTGGTCCCGTCAACTCAATAACCTTGGCCAAATCATGCAGCATAATCCCGGCATAGAGGAGACTCTTGTTTAGCTGAGGGTAGATATCGCTAACGGCATCTGCTAAGCGCACCATGGTTGCTGTATGATAGGCCAAGCCCGTTTCAAAGGCGTGGTGGTTGGTCTTGGCAGCCGGATAGGAGTAGAATTCTTTATCATACTTGGTGTAGAGACTACGAACGATACGCTGCCAGACAGGATTTTCAATCTTGAAAATCATTTGCGACATGTAGTCACGAATTTCCTTGACATCGACTGGTGACTTGACCTTGAAGTCAGCTGGATCATTGGGTTCCCCAGGCTGAGGTAAGCGGAGAGTAATTTGATTGACTTGAGGAGTGTTGTTATAAACTTCTCGACGTCCCTGCATGTGGACGACTTTCCCTGCGGTAAAGGTCTCAACATTATGGGGTTGGGCATCCCAGAGCTTCCCTTCAATCTCGCCACTATCGTCTTGGAAGGTAAAGGCTAGGTAGTTTTTCCCAGCACGCGTCTGTCTCAGGTCAGCTGATTTGATCAGGTAAAAGCCTTCAAACAGCTCATCTTTTTTCATGTGACTAATCTTCATATTCTTCCTCATCTTCTTGGAAATGGAGTAGATCAAGCGCAGGCTCACCTTCTGATAACTCAATGTGACGGAGCGTCCGCTCGATAGCTGTAGTACGACGGTTTAATAATTCATCAATATTGCCAGAGGCATGTTGGAGATGCTTTTGTGCCTTGACCAGAATGCCTCCGAACTTGCCAAACTCGGTCTTGACACTAGCAAGAGTCTTGCTGATATGGTCGGCACTCTTTTGGATATTGAGAGTTTTGAAGCCAACTGATAGAGAGTTAAGCAGGGCTGATAGGGTACTTGGACCCGCGACAATAATCTGCTCCTCCCGTCTCAAATCATCAAAAAAGACAGGATTGCGGACGATTTCTGAGTAAAGTCCTTCTGTTGGAACAAACAAGACTCCAAAATTGGTCGTTCGAGGCGGCGCCAGATACTTGCTCTTGATATCCTTGGCAAAGCGCTTGACGCTAGCTAAAAGTGACTTGCGACAACGTTCGATTTCGTCCTTATCGCCTGCTTCATAGGCTTCTTCCAAGCGGTAATAATCTGCCAGTGGAAACTTGGAGTCAATCGGTAGGTAGACATATTCCTGGTCACCCTGTCCGGGTAACTTGATGGCATACTCCACTCGCTCGCTGGAGTTCTCAACCGTTGCAAATTCTCGTTCGTACTGGGCAGGAGTCATGATGTCTTCGATGATTTGCCCCAGTTGCAATTCGCCCAGAATTCCTCTCGTTTTGGTTCCAGAGAGAACCTTGTTGAGTGCACCGACATCACGGGCAACTGTCTGCATTTCTCCCAGGCCACGATTGACAGACTCCAGTTGCTTGGAAACTGTCTCGAAGGATGCTTGCAAGCGTGTCTGCAAGGTCTTTTCCAGTTTTTCCTCGACCGTTTGGCGCATTTGCTCCAAGCGTTGCTCATTTGATTCCTGCAGGGCTTGAAGACGTTGGTCAGTCTTGTCTCTAGTTTGGAGGAGATTCTCATTCATCTCCTGTCTAACTTGAGTCAGGCCTTGGTGCAACTCCATTCGCACTTCTTGCAAACGGTCGCTGACAGCCACTTCTAAGTCTTTTTGATCTAGTTGACTGGCTTGTCTGGCTTGTTCAAAGCGATAATCCAGTTGATCTGATAGATTGTCTGCTTGATCATCCAAGCTCTTGGCTAGGTACTTGTCTTGCTTATCCTGCCTTTGCCAAATGAGAAAGAGTCCAGCTAGGTTGGCAATTAATAATAGTAATAATACAGTCTCCATCCTACCTCCTGTCCTTGCTATGCAGCACGACGACATAGCCATCTGGGCAAGTTACCGAAACTTCCCTATCTATATATTCGTTAGAAGCGTACACTTTTTTAAAGAAAAAATTCTCCTCTGTCAACTCATACTTGGCACCGAGAATGGTCAACTGGCTATCCCGAACCGGCATAAAGGCTAGATAATCGTAGTCTGAACGGGGCTCTAGCTGACTGGTCCCTTCTGGACAATAGGCAATCAAATTTTGCCCGTCCTCAATCGCTATCTGGCGCATATAGGGTGTCAACTTGGGATTGCTAGGCAGAAAGACATTAGCCAGCATATGGTCAATTCGACCACCCAAAGCCCCAAAAATAGTCACCTGAGCCTGAGGATTTTGTTCAAAGATGGTTAAGAGAACTAGTTCCAGATCGGTATCATCTTTTTCTGGCTGGGCTTGGACAAAATGCTGGGCTCGTTTTTGAATCACCTGTCGCTCTTCTGCGGTTACCGAATCAAAATCGCCAACTGCTAGAGCAAGAGGAAGGTTTTCTTCCAAGACCCAGAGCGATCCTCGATCCACACCGACAAAGCTATCAAAATCCGTCCGATAATGCCCACGATCTCCGCCGGCAAAAACGGCAACCCTAGTCCAGTTGTTTTCTGAGAGTTTGCACTCGTTCATCGACATCTCCCTTAAAGACATAGGATCCTGCTACAAAAACGGTCGCTCCAGCTTCTTTGGCTTGAGCAATGGTCTGGTCATCAATCCCACCATCGACTTCAACTTCAAAGCTCAAACCTTTTTCCTGACGAAGGGCAACTAACTCTCGAACCTTGTCCATGGTTTCAGGCAGAAAGGCTTGACCACCGAAGCCAGGATTAACTGTCATGACCAAGACTTGGTCAACTAGATGAAGAACGTGCTTGATAGCCTCAACAGGTGTACCTGGATTGATGACAACCGAAGGTTTGACACCGAGCGAACGAATTTTTTGGAGGGCGCCATGAATATGAGGCGTTGCTTCCACATGAATACTGATGATGTCTGCACCTGCACGCGCAAAATCTTCTAAATGATGCTCAGGATTTGTCACCATCAAGTGGCAGTCAAAGACCATCTTGCTATGAGGGCGAAGAGCTTCGACCACACCTGCACCAAAACTGATTTGCGGTACAAAATGACCATCCATGATATCGATATGGGCATATTCTGCACCAGTTGCTTCTAGGCGTTTGATTTCACGTTCAAAGTTGGCATAATCTGCTGCCAGAATTGACGGAGCAATCTTGTATTGAGACATAGGTTTCTCCTTATTTTGGAATTTTTTTGCTGACTTTTTTATAGGTTTCTCTGCGATTTTCAATCTCACTGAGAAATTGCAGGTAGTTGTCAAAACGGAAGCTGGCAATAGTACCCTCTTCGACAGCTGGCTTGACCGCACAGGACGGCTCATGGGTATGAGTACAAGTACGGAACTTGCAGTCTCGACTAACACTAGCAAGCTCTGGAAAGGCCTGATTGAGGTCTTCAGCCGTTGACACTTCATAATCCAGTGATGAAAAGCCTGGTGTGTCCGCGATTTTACCCCCATTGAGGTTGTAAAAACTAACAGCTCGAGTGGTATGACGACCGCGACCCAGACTGTCTGAGATTTCTCCTGTCTCGAGATTGAGGTCTGGTGCGATTTTATTAAGAAGGGTTGACTTACCAACACCTGTCTGCCCCATAAAGACTGTCACCTTGGCTGTCAAAAGAGGTAAGAGTTCTTCCTTACTAGTCACAAAGTCATAACCGATGGCACGATAGGTTTGTTGGAAAAAATCCAGTTCTCCCCTATCGTCCAACAAATCCATTTTAGAAATATAGACGACGGGATGGATGCCCTTATGCTCCAAAAGAACCAAGAAGCGATCCAATAAATTGCTATTAAAGTCAGGTTCTTTAACCGACATGATAACCACAGCTTGGTCAATATTGACAATAGGCGGACGGACCAGGCTATTTTTCCGTTCGTAAATCTTGAGAATATAGCCTTCTGAATTTTCCTCGGCAGAGAAATCTACCCAGTCCCCGACGTAGGGTGTATGACCTTTTTTACGGAAATTCCCGCGCGCACGCGTCTGGTAAACTTGACCCTCACTCTCCACATAGTAGAAGCCCGCCAAGGCTTTAATGATTTGTCCCTGCATCTTAGAATCCTTGTCCTTTAAGCGCATCTGCTAAGCTGGCAAATTCTGCCAAGCTGAGAGCTTCTCCACGTACACTTGGTGACAAACCTGCTTGATCCAAAGCTTTGGTCAACTTTTCCTTGACTTCCTCAGTCTTGCCAAAGTAGCCTGTCAGGTTGTTCCACAAGGTCTTGCGGCGATGGGTGAAACTAGCCTTGGAAACCTTAAAGAAGAGCTGCTCATCTTCTACTGCTACCGCAGGTTCTGGGCGGCGTACCATTTTCAAGATAGCTGAGTCCACGTTTGGCGCTGGCACAAAGACCGTACGAGGCACGATAAAGGCAACCTTGGCTGTCATGTAATACTGAACTGCAATCGACAAACTACCGTAAGCCTTGGTGTTCGGCTGAGCGGAGATGCGATCCGCCACTTCTTTTTGCATCATGACCACAAACTCACTAAAAGGAATGCCACTCTCAATCAAGTGCATGAGGATAGGCGTCGTAATGTAGTAAGGTAAGTTGGCTACTACCTTGATTGGCAAATCAGGATTTTTGAAATTCTGGATATGGTGGGCCAAGTCAACCTTGAGAATATCCTCATTGACTACGGTCACGTTGTCAAAATCACGCAAGGTATCTGCCAAAATCGGTACCAAACGGTGGTCAATCTCAAAAGCCATAACTTGAGCCGCACGCTCAGCCAAAAACTCTGTCAAGGCACCAATACCTGGCCCAATTTCGATAACATTGACCTGGTCATCAATTTCAGCCGTATCCACGATTTTTTGAAGAATATTGGTATCCGTCAAGAAATTTTGCCCGAAGGACTTTTTAAAAGTAAAACCGTGACGCTCCAGCACTGCCTTGGTCACGCTATAATCTGCAATTCTCATTTATTCTCTTTTCTATTTATTAGCTAAAAATAATATATAAAACCCACATAATTACTGGTGCCAACAAAATCCAAAACACTAAAAGAACACGAGACTTGTTCCCTTTTGAATCAGCTCCAGTCGTATCTAGCACTTTCTTATCTTCTTGGGGGTTCATTTTCTTCAGTTCATCCTGATAGGCAACCGAATCTAGAATATTGTCTTCTGGTAATAATTCTGAAGCATAATAATCAGGAAAACCCATAGCAAGACCAATTAAGTTCTTTTCTGTCACAGAAAAATCTAAATCTTTGGGTTGATTTTCCCGAATAGCTCGTATATTTTTTAACAGTTTATCAGAAACAACAGACACTTGGTCCATAAAAACAACATCTAAAAGATCAAATCCGAGCACATCCCCGTCTTTGACATTTGCAAGAATATAACGGACAAAGTCATCATATAGTTGCACGGATTGCGGGGCATTATCTTCTAAAAAAGATCGGTTTTTGAGGGCATTCTGCTGGAATTTTTCAATAGAAAGCAAGATATCTACATTCTGCTCTTGGTAAAATCTTTCTGCTTGCTCTTCATCTTCTTCCAGTTTTTCTGCTGTTTTCCAGAGAGCAATCGGAGCTTTTAAATCTTCTTCATCCCAAAACAATTGCCAAAAATAGGGTATTGTGTAAATTCCCGCTGTTAGAATACGGGCTTCATCTCCGTTTTTTAAGTAAATATAACTTCTATTTGCCATATCATTTCCTTTCACAATCTTTGAAAAAGGTTAGTGGTTCAAGTAGGATGTAGATAAAACTATAAAGTTTCCAATTTTTCATGCCCAATCGAAAACCTAGACTTCATTTAAAAAGATGTTTCATAAAAGTACCAAGGGACGATAACAATACATGACCAGTTCAACCTCGGTCAGGATATCATCTGCAATTCTCATTTATTATCTTTACTAATGTAGTATGCTTCCGGGGTATAATGATAGATCAAAACAAATAAGGGTGTCTCCGTAATTCCTTCCAACATCTCTTTTAATACTCCATCTGGATTGATAATCTCTCCTGTTTTAGTGAAATAAACACCTTGTTCCCCATTTCGATTGCGGAGTTCCCAGGCCACATTGTTTCCTTGAACAGACGGCAAATAACGTTCCCTTTCTAGAAAGTCAAAAAATTCTTTCACTGTCATATCTTCAGGAATCTCAAATTCCGTCTCATGAGGCAATACATCATCCCCCATACACACAGACTCTCTGTCAACTCGGATTTTCATTCGCTCTGTCCTTATAAGTTTCTATTTTAACGCTATCAAAATAAATCTAAGTACCTCTATTGTAACACATTCCCTTTGTATTTTTGGACTATCTAGCTATTATCATAACTTTCCATAGTCTCTTCCACTTCTGCTAAGGTCACCCCAAACAACTCTAAGCGCTTGAGGAGTTGCTTGCCATTGGAATAACCGATGCGGAGCCGTTCGCCTAGATACTCTCGGCGTCTACGACTGTCTGCTCCCGCTAGGAAACCAAGACGAATCAAGTCGCTTCGACTGATATCAAACTCGTTCTCGTTTTCAAATTGCTCTGTCACCTGAGCCAGCGCTGTTTTCAGGTCCTCATAGCTAGCATGTTCGATTCCCAGAGAACGCCCCTTGGTCTTGGATTTGGGAACCGCTTCATCTCGTTTGAGAAAGGCATGCTGAACTGTCGGAAGGGCCGTCATAATCATGCGACGAATGCGCTCACCGTTAAAGTCAGGATCTGTAAAGACAATGACTCCATGCAGTTCATGCAGGCGTTGAATCCGCTCTATATCTTGATCATTGATTGCCGATCCTCGTGTCTCATAGGTTTCCACGTCAAAGTAACGTTTGAGATTGACCGTATCATCACGACCTTCAACCACGATGACTTGGGAAATTTTTTCTTTCATCACTTGCTGTCCAATCCAAAGATACGCTCTGCATTTGCAGTCGTTACTGCGGCTAACTCCTCAGTCGTCATCCCACGCAAGTCGGCGATAAAGTCCACCACATAGCGAGTATAGGCTGTTTTGTTTTCACGGCCACGTTTAGGAACAGGAGCCAGATAAGGCGCATCCGTTTCTACCAAAATCTTGTCTAACGGAAGTTCTCTAGCAGCCTCTTGGATATCCGTCGCCTTCTTAAAGGTCACCACACCTGAGAAAGAAATGGTCATGCCAAGCTCGACAAACTTCTCAGCCCACTCCAAAGAACCTGAGAATGAGTGCATAATCCCACCTCGTGGACCAACGCCCTCGCTCTTGATAATCTCATAAGTATCTTCTAGCGCATCACGAGTGTGGACCACAAAGGGCAAATTCAAGTCCTTAGACAGCTGAATCTGACGACGAAAAACCTGTTCCTGCACTTCCTTAGGTGCTGTCATCCAATGGTAGTCCAGGCCAATCTCACCCAAGGCAACAATCTTAGGATGTTTTAGTTTTTCAAGCAAGTAAGCTTCGACCTCGTCTGTGTAAGTCCCTGCTTCCGTCGGATGCCAGCCAATAGTTGCGTAGAGCTGCTCATACTCATCTGCTAACTCTAGGGCTCGTTCAATGGTCGGCTTATCAAAACCAACAATATTCATCCGAGTCACACCCATCTCAGCAGCCAAGGCGATTTCTTCTGCCTCACGTCCTGCAAATTCTTCTACATTTAAATGTGTGTGCGTATCAAAAATATCCATACTATATTTCCCTCTCTTTCCTCAATATTCCTTAACTACCAGAATAAAAGAATTTCTTTCTTCTATACTTCCCTATATTTCCTCTAGTTTCTATTCACTTTGGTTAGTACTTGGTTAGTTCTATGGTTAGCATCTACAGATGAATTTGATTAAGTTTCTCTCTCAATTCATCCTGTATATTTTTTGTTACATGACTATAGATCCTTAAAGTGATAGATTCATCTCTATGTCCAACTCGCTCCATAATAGCCTTTATGGGTATCCCTAGTTCAGCCAACAAACTAATATGAGAATGTCTAAGCATGTGAATATTATAGGATCTGTGCCCACCTAACACTACTTCACAAATATTTTTGATAAATCTATATAACAAAGGCTGCCTCATAATGTTACCTTGCTCAGTCACAAAAATGAACTCCTCATCAAAACAGTTCCTACGAAAGTACTCAATGATTTCTAAGCAACGTTCACTTAGTACTATCGTTCTAACAGAACCTACTGTTTTCGTTGTCTGTAAGATTCTCTCATCATACCTATGAGCAACATAATCTATTGTATGATCAATTGTTAAAAGATTTGCTTTGAAGTTTACATCTTGATAGCGAACCCCTATAAACTCTGCGAAACGAAGACCAGTTAAAAAGATAAATTCCATTGCCAAAGCATAACGCTTATCTTTATTGTGACTTTCACAATACGATAAAACCTGTCCTAGTTCCTCTCTACTAATGAAATTATCCTTAGCTTTTTGCAACTTCTCATAGTCCGCTTTCTGCTTTGGAATTACCACCCCTTTAACTGGAGAATCAGAAATATATCCGACCTTTACAGCATAATTAAAGAGACCATTCAAATATATCTTCCGATTTTTTCTTGTTGAATTTTGAACATTCAAATTCATTAAATATGTTTGAACTAACTGTGTAGTATAATCTGATATTCTCAAATTTCCTACTGTTTCCATGAAAAGTTCTAAACTTTTCATCTCACTTCTATAACTAGAGGATTTTATCTCACTGGAACGAATCGTTTTCCATTCTTCTAATAGCTGACTAAAAACCATTTCTCCTAGCTGTTTCTTTTCAACTTCCTCTTTTGTAGGGGCTGTTAGAAGTTTTTCAATTTTTAGCGCTAAGCGACGTTTTGCTTCTGCTTGAGAAACTCTAGATTTTGATTTTAGAGTCACAGAAACTTGTTTCCACTTTTCCTCTCGTTCATGATAGAATTTCTCATAATAACGGTATTTCCCATTATCCAATTCTTTAAAAAACATTTCTTCTCCTTGTACTTTTGAAGCCAAGGAAAGCTATGTAGCATAGCTTAATTATAACATAACTACATAGCTTCCTCATATTTATTTTGTTTATACAGCAAAAATTCCTTATAACCTTCAACGTTTATATATACTCTCTTATGAGAAGGCTTCAAAATGTATCCTTGGAATTTTTCATTTCTCCGCATTTCTGTTAGATCATTGTTTAAGGTTTTTAACGGAACATCAAATAATTCCGTAATTCCTCTCTTGCTTTTATATATATTTTCCATAAAATTCTCCTATTTTGATATAATAGGGATGATAAAAGACATTTTCTTTTATTTCCTACTTAGCTTGTCAGTTGCTCCGCTAAAAGTATCTGACAGGCTTTTTATGTTATCGTAAAACTCCGTAGTATATTCTTTCACACCATAAGGAGTTTCATGTTTTGTGGTACGTGAAAATGTCGGAGGACTGTTAATTTTATAAGTTTCCATAAGTTCACCTTTTGTTGTTGTCATTTCCAAGGGCTTTTTAATTCCTCTGCTAGTTCGATAAATTCTGATACCCTTGGGATACATGTATAGGCGCGCACCTTTTATAATTGCTTTGTTTTGTGAACCCTCATCACCTATCTGCAAATTAGATAGATAAGCTATCAAGTAATTTCCAACCTTATCAGCTCTCCTTAACCTTTTGGTCTTTGTAAAACCTTTCCCCCACATCTTAGCAAGGTCATTGTTAGGAATTGTTAGCTCTGAATCATTCTTTAATAACACATGCAAATGCCACCTTCCACTAGCTTGTGGTTCAATGACCGTAATGTAATCAACCTTTCCAAACTGATTACGAATTCGTCGAATGAACGCTTTGAAATCCATGTAAACAATTGCTGGCTCGGTAACATGGCCACGATAAGTCAACGTAATCCATAACTGGTTGATACCTCCCGTAAAATTATGAGCTACTAGACGGCGTAGTTTTTTCATAGTCTGTTTAGTAGACTTCAAATTATCGAGTCGTGTACTACTAGAAGTATCCATGTTATGTATTTCGCCTGTTTCCAAGTTTACATAGCGTTTCCCTTCAATAACTTTTATAACTTGCTCTTGTTGACCGTTCGCGGTTGTCATTTCGATCGTATTACCATAAACGTAACTTTTCACAATTTTACTAAGTTCTATTTGCTTCATACTCTATACCTATAAAAATATGCTTTGCGCTTTTGTGTGATGCTTATCAAGTTAAGGCGTCGCACTATCGATGATTAAATTCAGATTTATTCCATGATTTATTGACAATAGGGACCCTAAGATTATAAAACTGATTGTGTCGGCACGGCGAACAAAGTTCGACCGCACCGCCCCAACCAGTCTAATCTATCTTAGCCTAGTATCAACAACTTTCACGGCATAAAGAATTTAACCATCTAAGATCACGGATGTTTCAATTTGAACAACGCCCCTTTAATCGTTCGTCTATCTGATTCATTACATATGATGAATACCAGATAGCACAACCCATCCTTTACATATAGATCAGCGAGACCATGAAGAGCATATTTGTGCAAATAAAAGATCCAAGTATCTTTTATTCTTAATAAAACGTCTAAATCTATCTCTCCAAAAATTTGAAACCGAAAAACCACACACCTAGCTCCAAATTCTCGAATCCCATGGTTATCCATTGTACATATAGGAACCCTTTCATCTGCTACGTGCACTCTCTGGACTGACTTGCTTCCATCGGCTTGAACAACTTCCTGAGCTTCGTAAATTGGAACTAGTTTATACACAAACTGATTTTCCTGAATATTTTCTTTCACTAATTCTACCAATACATTTTGCGTAGAAGCTAGAAATCTATCCCAGTTTTTTTGCTTTTCTTCTATCTGAACTTTCCTCTGGTACTCCTGAAGTTTTCTACTAAAAAGATGATAAACTTCCTTAGCACCTTCAAAAATCTTCATAGGTAATTCTTCGATAATCGATGGCATATTTGCCTCCTTTAAAGTGCGACAACTTCAATGACTTTTGCAGTCAAACTAAGCTGGTTACGATATTCTCCGTATACAATTGCTTTCTCAATGTCTACAATTTCTACAGATGTCAGCATTGGTTGAAACGTATCATAATCCTTCATAGATGCAAATGGAACTTTCACAGTGAGTTGCTCCCCAATATTATTTTTTTCGTTTGGATAGTCACTTTCATCGGCAAAGACAAGCACGCCGACTTTTACACCTTTCTCCATTTCGGAACCAGTTTCACTTTTTTCTATCCACCTTGTTGCGGACACAAAACGTAGTTCTTTGCGAGAAAGGAATAGTGACGTATTAAACTCTGTAAAATGAGTTAAGTTCTTAAGTGCCATAATTCAATACCTTCTTTCTAAACTTAAAAGTAAATCGTCTACTTTTAACGAAATAAACACTGTGACGATTACAGTTGACAATAATTAAAATTACCTCCTCAAGTATTAGGAGAAATTTCAATATAATTCGGAGGAGATTATAAATTTTTTAATTCTTTTCGTAGAATCTCTACAATACGCTCATAGTGTCTTTTTACAGTTTTGTCACTAAGTTTAACCTCCTTTGCAAGACTTGAATACGATCTACCTTCAACCACTCCATTTAGAATTTTTCTATCTCTTTCACTCAATATCTTCTCAATAGCATCGTTTATAATAGCCATTTCTTCTTTTTTAATTAAGATAGACAATGGGTCATTATAATTTGCTATCGTATCTAATAAAGAACCTGTGTCACCTGATCTACTATCTAAACTACAAAGACCATAAGATCGATCTTTTCTACACGAATTTTCATAGGGCTGGTTTAATAAGTTATCTACTTTTTTCCAATCGTCAGTAAGTATAGCTCTTTGAATCGCTTCTTCTCTACGTTGTTCTACTTTTGTTAAATCTACCATATGTTGGCACCTCCTACTCGGGTTTACCAACACTACCCAAAGGGGCTCCATAGACTCTCGTCAGTGGAAACTCGCCTTATGTGATTTTAAAAAGAACATAGTAAGATGCATAAAAAATAGCAGTTATACAAAATCGTATAACTGCTATGCATTTTTTAGAGCCAAATCTATATGCTATTTGTCTTTTTTATTCAATTATTCTTTTAGTTCTACTTTTTCTAGTTCCATTACTGCGTTATTTTCTTTATTTGAGGTATCATTCTTCAAAAATCCTATGAATACTTTCTTACCATTTTCAACCGGGATATAGAATTGCACTCTATCTAAATCAACATATATTTTTTCTGTATCCTTTATCTTATATCCTCTACTTTCCATGATTGCGATAATTTGTTCTTTTGTTTTCAAATCCTTAACAGTATTAGTAAATGACTCATATGAAGTTAAATAAATCACCTTATCTCCTACAATAATTCTATCACTTGAAAATTTAATATTAGGTAATCTATCTATATTTTTTTGATCTTCTTCCACAGAGCCTTTAGTTCCATAAACCTTCGTAACACGATAAGTTCCGCTAATTTTTGTGTTTACTAATGGTACTAACTCATATGGTACAGATGTATTCTCACCAATTATATCAAGATATACCATCTTATGTTGATCTATCTTATACAGGATTCTTCCGTAACGTTCTTGGTCTTTATTATCAAGTAATGAAATAAACTTCAAATCTTCTTTTTTGATATCACTATTTTTTAATATCTCGAAATTTTTCTTAAATGATTTGACGATATCTTCTTCCGAAAGTTTAGTTTTTGTGATATTTTTAAAATCAGAATATAAATCATGAATAGTTACATCATAATTAAATACTTCATTATTTTTTAGCATATAATCAATTTTTAATTTTTCTGAACCTGAAAATTCCCAAACACTAGTTTTAAGCCCTACTGAACCCCACTTCTTATCAAATAAATTATCACTTGATGAATTTTCGGAAAAATAATTAGATATACTTATACCTGCAGCAGCAAAGATTCCCAATATAACAATCGTAAGTAATATGACTTTCACTAAACTAAATTTTTTAGTTTTCTTGCCATTCTTATTATCCTTTTTACCTTCTTCGTTTTTCTTCTTTCTCATATATCTTATTCTCCTTGATTTTAGTATCCATTCTATTAGCAAAACCTGAGTTTATTTCTTAATAATCTATGCTATTTAGATATTTTTGAGATTCCTCTTTTTTCATGTACTGTGGACTAGGCATCTCAGGTATATTCTCAATATTTTCAATAATATTTGAAACAACTTCTAAGGCAATCCAATTAAAATTGGACTGTTTTTCTATTGTTTCATTTAGATTGCTCCACTCTGTAGGAATGGTATATGACGAATCTTCTGGAATTTGAGGATAAGTTCCTTTTTCAATAATTTTAGAAAGAAATCCGTATTCTCCATTCGGTAATGTTAGTAATACATAACCAACATTTCTCTGGTACAACTTCGATTTTGTCGTAAATAAAACTTTTCCACCATTATTTTTTGCAAAATGATAGTGAGCTTCTAAGTTACCCAACTGAGAATATTTTTTCTCACCATCTCCCATATTCCACTCTTGAAATTTATACACAGCTATTTCTTCTGCCATGTTATTGCTCCTTTTGTATTGTTTTTTATCTATTTTAACACAAAATAGTACGATACGCTATACTATATTGATATTTTAGACAGTTAATTGTACTTAAAAAATCATATAAAGGATAGTAGAATAGTACAAAAGAGGAAATTGCGGATGGAAGCTAATCAATTACAAAAATACATAGCAGAGCGTATAAGAGAATGTAGAAAAGAACAGAATCTCAGCCAAGAACAATTATCCAATAAAGCCAGACTAGGTGTTAAAGCAATACAAAACATCGAGAATATGAAATACGATTTTAAAATACACACACTTGAAAAGGTTCTTACAGCTTTAGGCATGACCGTCGAAGACTTCTTTAATTTCCCACTCTCAAATAATTACGTCCCTATAACTACATTGATCGATAACATCTCAGATTTATCTCACACAAAAAAATTAAAAATAATTTCTTTGTTCAATGAAATTGTCAAAAATATAGATTAAAAGAGGAACTCTCAATGAATTCCTCTTTTTGTATGCTACTTTAGCTTTCCTTTGGTTAGTTTTATGGTTAATTTATGCCTTAATAATGTCATGAGTCCTTAAACTGTACTCCAAACACTCTAAGTATGTGTATCAAAAATCATCTCTTCTAACCTCATTTTCTTCCATCTATTATACCAAAAATAGCATCCCTCGGCTTGTAAAAATATTCTAATACCAATCATTCTCCCTTGACTGCCTTTTTTCAAAGCAGTATAATAACACTTATTGAAATTTTCAGCAAAGGAAAAGAAAATGTTTAGAAAATTAAAATATACCTTTATCGGTCGACCACTCAAGTCTCTCACAGATGGTGAAGGGGGATTACTTGGAAAAATGCAGGCACTTGCAATGTTATCTAGTGATGCCCTGTCTTCTATTGCCTATGGACCTGAACAAGTCATTCTCGTTTTAGTCAGTCTCTCTCCTCTCGCTATCTGGTGGAGCCTCCCTATCGGTATTTTTGTCCTCTTACTGCTCGCTAGTTTGACCATTTCCTATCGTCAAATCATTCATGCCTATCCTCAAGGTGGAGGAGCTTATATGGTTACTCGAGAAAATCTATCTCCCGAGCTAGGCTTGATTGCTGGAGGTAGTCTGCTGGTTGACTACATGCTGACTGTGGCGGTATCGGTATCATCTGGAGCTGACGCTATAACAGCAGCCCTCCCTGCCCTCCACCCTTACAACCTCCACATCTCCATTTTTCTAGTTTGCTTGCTCATGCTCTTGAATTTAAGAGGATTGAAAGAATCTGCCAGCTCTCTGATGATTCCCGTCTACCTCTTTATCTTCAGTACCGTCTTTCTCTTGCTTTATGGGTTCTTTCAACTATTTACAGGGTCCCTAAACTACCAGGCAACTTCAACCATTGGGCAAACCGTTCCAAGCCTTTCCATCGTTCTCCTATTGAGAGCCTTTACCAGTGGCTCTGCCTCTCTGACAGGGGTTGAGGCTATTTCAAATGCGGTACCATTTTTCAAAACTCCGAAAGAAAAGAATGCTGCTCAGACCTTGACCATCATGTCGCTGATTTTAGGATTTCTTTTTGCAGGCATTACCTTCCTAAACTACTGGATGGGCATCACTCCTCAAAATGGAGAAACCATCCTCTCGCAAATGGCCAAGGGCATTCTTGGTGATTCATTCTTTGGTCATGCTAGCTACTATCTCTTCCAGTTCTCAACAGCCTTGATTCTAGCTGTAGCTGCAAATACTGGCTTTTCAGCCTTCCCTATGTTGGCCTACAATATGGCTAAAAACAAGTACATGCCCCATCTCTTTATGGAAAAAGGGGATCGTCTTGGCTACTCCAACGGTATCTTAACTCTGGCTTTTGGAGCTATGATCCTTCTTCTCATTTTTAACGGGAATACTGAACGCTTGATTCCTCTTTATACTATCGGGGTCTTCGTTCCCTTTGCCCTTTCTCAGACTGGGATGATTCGCCATTGGAAAAAGGAAAAAGGAGCAAACTTTTTAAAACCTGCCTTTGCTAATATCCTTGGGGCCATCATTTGTTATGCTATTGTCCTCATTTTACTCCTCTTCAGACTGGGTGATATCTGGCCATTCTTCCCAATTATCCTAGTTCTTACTTTCCTCTTTTTGTCCATTCACAGCCATTACCAAAAAGTGGCAAAACAGCTACGACTCTACGAAGGAATTGAAAAGCGCACTTATGACGGCAACCTTGTCCTTGTTCTAGTAGGGAATGTTACTCGAGTAAGTATCGGAGCCATTAACTACGCTCAAAGTATCGGTAATGAAGTGTTAGCCATGCACATTTCTACTAAAGAAACGGCAGAAAAAGACCAAGAAATTCTTCAGGAATTTGCCGACTACTTCCCAAATATCACTCTGAAGAATATCAATACCAGTTACCGCGACATCATCACCCCTAGTGTTAAGTATGTCAAACGAATCGCCCAAGAAGCTAAGCAAAAAAACTACACCGTTACAGTCCTTGTCCCACAGTTTATCCCTAACAAGCCTTGGCAAAATATCCTGCACAATCAGATGAGCCTCAAACTAAAATACGCTCTCAGATGGCATGAAGACGTCGTTGTCGCCAGCTACTCTTATCACTTAAAAGAATAAAGAAAAGGCCCTACCAGAACCAAAAAGCGTCTGGTGGGGCCTTTTTCTGAATCCAGCCACTATGCTTAACTAAAAAACATGACTAGGAATATTATTGAATGTGGTTAGCTAAATCTTCCTGAGCTTTTTTGTTGGACTCAACTTTTTCTTTTTGCCATTTTTCATAAAGTTCTTGGTACTGTTTCGCAGTCACGGGATCTTTTTGCAACTCAACATATTTGTAGTTATCCGCATCCCCTTTGTGTCCAACAAATGAGAAGGCTCCTGTGAACGGTACAGTCTTACGGAAGATTGGATTAGCTCCTCCACTTTGAACTGGCAGAAAGAGAGCACTATCTGTTAGCCAAGCTTGAACTTCGGCAAATTTCTCATAGCGAACCTGAGTGTTTTCAACTTCTTTATCTGCCTCATCCAACAACTTCTTGTAGGTAGAGAGACCGATTTTTTCCTTAACACCATTGTCTTTTCCTGGAGTCAAGCCAAGATTTTTTAACTGAGAACCAGAGTCTGGGTCCAAAAGGTCAAGATAGGTTTTCGGATCTGAGTAATCTCCACTCCAGCCTGAGATGTCGATGTCATAGTCCTTTTGTTCAGCTGTGTCAGCAAAGAAGGTTGCATTGTCTTTCTCGTCTGGAGAAAGTTGAATCACATCGATAACAATATTATCTGATCCAAGTGTCTCCTCAACCGTCTGCTTGAAAGAACTAGCTTGTTGTACGTCCAACTTAGCAGTCTGGTCCACTGGCATGTCTAGATGGATTGGGAAGGTCACACCTTCTGCTTGCAAACTTTCTTTGGCTTTGGCAAATTCTGCCTTGGCTTTGTCAGCATTCAAGAAGGCAGGCTGAGCGTCGTTTAGATTGACATTAGCCCACTCTGAACCATAGTTGACTATCTTTTCATTGACAGCATCTCCAAAGTTTTTCCCACCGATCTGAACAAAATTGCTTGGTGTGACTGTGTTTCGAAGGATACGATCAGCTCCATCTTCTCCATTTGTCTGTGCGGCATAGGCATGACGGTCAAAGGCAAAGTTAATTGCCTGACGGAAGTCCTTATTTTGCATAGCTGCACGAGAATCTGCCTTTTCTTTATCCGTCTGTTTCATGGTTTGATTGTAACTTTGACGGTTGACATTGAAGAGATAGTAGAAAGTCACAGCATTTTGAGGGGTATAAGTAATTTTATCCTCATTCCCTTTTTTCAACTGGTCAAACACAGAGCTTGTCGGGAAAATACGTCCGTCTGTGTAGTTGCCTTCTAAGAATCCTCGAGCTAAACTATCTTGGTCTGAACCATCATAGAAGGAAAGTTTTACTTTCTCAATCTTCACATTGTCCTTATCCCAGTAATTAGGGTTCTTTTCAAACTCAATTAAAGATTTTGATGTGAAAGACTTGAACAAGTATGGCCCATTTGACAGGATACTAGATGGGGTAACACTTCCAAAGTCATCTCCCTTGGATTTCAAAAAGGCTTCATTGACAGGGCTCAAAATTCCCCCTGTTGTCTTTGAATTCCAATAAGACTCTGGCTTATTCAAGGTGTATTGGAGAGTATAGTCGTCCACTGCCTTGACTCCAACCGTCTCAAAGTCAGATGTTTTCCCTTCGACATAATCTGCCAAACCTTTGATTGAATCCCGTACCAAGTACAAGTTCTCAGCCTTTTTATCCGCTGCATACTTAAGACCTGTCACAAAGTCATGGGCTGTCACTTCAGCGTATTCTTCTCCTTCAGAGGTATACCACTTAGCCCCTTGGCGGATTTTATAGGTATAGGTTAAACCGTCTCCATGACTCTGCCATAGAAGGAACGAGATTGCCGTATTTATCATTTTCCAACAAACCATCGATCAAGTTTGTCGTAATGCTAGAGGTTGAACCACGTGTCGAAGTGATATAGTCTAATGTATCTGGATTGCTAGCAAATACATACGAGTAGGTTTTATCTGTATTTGATTGTGCCGAACTACAAGCCACCATCAAGAAGCTTGCGCTCAAAATTCCAGCCCCTAGTAGGAGGGCTTTTGATTTCTTCATAACTGTTCTCCATTTTTTATAGTATGTGAAATATTATACACTATTTCAGAAAAAATATAAAGCATTTACAGACTGATATTATAGGAAAAAAAGAAAAGCCAGTAGACTCGAGTTCCTACTGACTTCTTTGTTGAATTCGTTTGGATTATGCAGCCAAAACTTTGCGTCCTTTACGACGACGAGCTGCCAATACGCGACGACCGTTTTTAGTTGACATACGGTTACGGAATCCGTGTTTGCGCGCACGACGAAGTTTACTTGGTTGATAAGTACGTTTCACGATGAATACCTCCTCATAGATTTTGTATTCGTTTAGCCGGCTATAAAGTGATCAGTTACTAAACATACTTTACTATTCTATCTGATTCTGCCACTTTTGTCAATAGCTCCAAGCAAATGTTTTCCAGCTTTTCCTATGAAAGCCCTTATCTACGATACTGTTTCAAGAAACGTGTCATCTTTTCTTGGATTTGGGCTAATTCGTCTACACGTGGGAGGTAAACGATACGGAAATGGTCTGGTTCCTTCCAGTTAAAACCGCGTCCATGAACCAAGAGTACTTTTTCTTGCTTCAAGAAATCAAGCACAAACTGTTCATCATCATCGATGCGATACATATTACGGTCGATTTTCGGGAAGATATAAAGACCCGCCTTCGGCTTGACCGCAGATAAACCTGGAATATCTTGAATGGCATTATAGATAAAGTTTCTTTGCTCATAGATGCGACCACCAGGAAGGAGTAATTCGTCCACTGACTGGTGCCCACCTAGCGAGGTTTGTACAACTTGCTGGGCTAAAACATTAGAGCAAAGACGCATATTAGACAGCATATTGAGACCTTCGATATAGCCTTTAACATGGGTTTTAGGACCAGACAAGACCATCCATCCTACACGGAAACCAGCGATACGGTGAGATTTTGACAGACCATTCATGCTGACACAGAAAACATCTGGTGCCAAGCTCGCCACAGGCGTATGCACATGCCCATCCATCACCATGCGGTCATAAATCTCATCCGCAAAGATGATCAAATCATTCTGACGAGCAATCTCAATAATCTCCAACAAGAGTTCCTTAGGATAAAGGGCTCCAGTTGGGTTATTTGGATTGATAAGGACGATAGCCTTGGTGTTGGAAGTAATTTTTGACTTAATATCGTCAATATCTGGGTACCATTCTGCAGCTTCATCACAGATATAGTGAACAGCATTTCCCCCAGCTAGGCTGACCGCTGCTGTCCAGAGAGGATAGTCTGGCATAGGCACCAAGACCTCATCTCCATTGTCTAAAAGCCCCTGCATGGACATAACAATCAGCTCACTGACACCATTTCCAAGGTAGATATCATCAATGTCCACATTGGGGAATTTTTTCAGCTGGCAATACTGCATGATGGCCTTACGGGCTGAGAAAATTCCTTTGGAGTCAGAATATCCCTCACTATCACGCGCATTCATAATCAAATCATGAATGACCTCATCCGGCGCTGTAAAGCCAAATTCTGCTGGATTTCCTGTATTCAGGCGTAAAATCTTTTCTCCGTTTGCTCGCATCCGCATAGCTTCTTCCAAAACAGGGCCACGGATATCATAGGCAACATGCTCTAGCTTGCTAGACTTGTTATATTCTTTCATCTTGTTTCCTCAATTCATCGAGATAGTAACATTATACCACTAGAAAGGGATTGCGACAAGTTTCTTGAAATGAGCAAACAAAGAAAAAACTCACAACGACTAGGTTCTCACCGTCTAAATAACTAGAAGGAAGAATCATTTTTCACATACCAAAAGACAAACCTAGGAAGACCAATGCTAAAAAGGAATCATACAAAAGATTAAACATGAGAAAGAGCCCCCACGTGACCAAATAGTCCAAGCGACCACTTCTCTTTGCAATCACAAATAAAATGATATGGTAGACTAAGTGAAAGAGAAGAAAGCCGACAAAACCTGGATAGAGAACAGGCACGACTCTTTCCAGCTGCCAAAGCATCACTACTTCTCCTACAAGTGACGCAAGGATGATTCCATGATAAAGAAGACTTATTTTTTTAGAAGCTTGAACAAAATCTTTCATACTTTCTCATCCCCTCGCTATGTTTCCTACTATCCCGTTTTCTTTTATTTTAACATATCTCCACCAAATCGAATCTCCGATAATATTTATTTAAATATGATTTTTACTTTACTTCTTTAGTGAAAAGGATTACAATAAAAGTAAGAAAATTTCAGGAGGTTTCATTATGGCACAACGTTACCAAAATGTTATGGTTGCAATTGATGGTTCTAAAGAGGCAGACTTGGCTTTTGTTAAAGGTGTTTACACTGCTCTACGCAATGATTCCAAGCTCACCATTGCCCATGTTATTGACACACGCGCTCTTCAAAGCGTGTCTACCTTTGATGCTGAAGTTTACGAAGAACTCCAAGTCGACGCTGAAAGTTTGATGAAAGAGTACGAAAAACGTGCAAAAGATGCGGGTGTGACCGATATTCATACCGTCATCGAAATGGGAAATCCAAAAACTCTCCTTGCCCGTACCATTCCAGACGCAGAAAATGTTGACTTGATTCTCGTCGGCGCAACAGGTCTTAATGCCTTTGAACGCCTCTTGGTTGGCTCTTCATCTGAATACATCCTCCGCCACGCAAAAGTTGATTTACTCGTCGTGAGAGAACAAGAAAAAACACTATAGGAACACAAAAGGAGCCTGCTAGGCTCCCTTTTTTCTTACTTATTTCTCTCTTTATGTCGCTCATAAGCCTTGAGCTGACGCTGCAGTTCCTTTCTGATAGCAGGTTCTGGAGCATATTTTTCGTCCCAGTCATCCGGTTTTAAGATTTTATGTGTAACTGGATCAAAATGGGCTTTTCCATCAGGAAAAACCTTCCCCATGTTTGCCTCATGCACAATATCAAAGATGCGTTCTGGATCCACTCCCATCAAGGCAAAACTGCCGTAAGTAAAATACAGTGTATCGATTAAGGCATCAACCTGCCCGATTAGATCTTTTTGGGCAGGCGTTTTTTGCCTCACCTTTTCGGCCGCCTTGTCAAGTGCAGCATGCATGCTTGCAAGCGACTGCTGGAATTCTTCCTCCGAAGAACTTGCCGCGCGGACAAACTCTACTAATTCTTCAATTTTAAAGTCTGCACGATGGGTTGCCCCTTCAACATCCCATGCCTGCGGCTCTTCCTGCGTCCGTTCATCCATCATGTGGTGAAAGGTCTTGACCTTATTAAAATGGTAATCTCGACTGACAAAAACTTTTTCTGAAGCCAAAACACCAAAGTGCTCGAGCGCCTTGTGGATGCCATCTTGTTGGTTACTTGCTGTAATGTGCTTGGCAACTTCTTTGACGCTACTACTGCCATTTCCCATGGCTACAGACATACCAACACCCGCCAACATTTCTAGGTCATTGTCTGAATCACCAAAGGCCATGACTTGGTTGAGATCAAAACCATATTCTTTCCCGACTCGGCGAATGCCTTCTAGTTTGGAATTTCCTTGGTTGATGATATCCGCAGCGAAGGGATTGCTTCGAGTCAATTTCAAGTCTTCAAAATCACTTGCAGCTTTCTCAGATTCTTCGGGTGTCATCAGCATTAACACTTGATAGATTGGCTCATTGATCAAACGAAGTAGGTCATCTTCCTTTTGAGGAACTGCCTTGCTGACCATTCGATTAAAGGAACGGCTAACGGTTCTTGTCAGCACAGTCGGGATAAAACGGCTAACCAGCTGTGAAAAGGATCCGAGACCAAATGACATAATTTTCGAACCAACAACGGCATGCTCGGTTCCAAGAGCGATTTCTTTTCGCTCCTTTTTAGCATAGGCAATCAGTTGACGCAGACTTGACTTGGCAATCGGGCTAGCAAATAAGACTTTTTCTTTATTAAAGATATATTGTCCGTTATAAGTTATTGCAAAATCCAGATCTAAATCCTCCATCAATTCCTTGACAAAGAAAGGCCCTCGTCCTGTCGCCACTCCAACAAGCACCCCTTGTTCTTTCACAATCCTAATCGCGTCCTTAGTGGATTTCAAAACACTCTTACGATCGTTGACTAGCGTTCCATCGATATCAAAAAAAACAGCTTTGACTTCCATCCTATCCCATTCTCCCCTTTTGTGTTACAATGATTATACCACATTTCAGAGAGAGTGAGTAAATCATGCCTAAGAAAATCCTTGTTTTACATACAGGTGGGACTATTTCCATGCAAGCTGACGCCACTGGAGCCGTTGTAACTAGCCAGGAAAATCCCATGAACCATGTTTCCAATCCGCTTGAAGGGATTGAGGTTCATGCCCTAGACTTTTTTAACCTACCGAGTCCCCATATCAAACCCAAGCATATGCTTGCACTCTATCATAAAATCAAAGAGGAAGCAGACCACTACGATGGGGTTGTCATCACACATGGAACAGATACGCTAGAGGAAACTGCCTACTTCCTTGATACCATGGAAATCCCACACATGCCCATCGTTCTAACTGGAGCTATGCGTAGTTCCAACGAACTCGGTAGCGACGGTGTATACAACTATCTGAGTGCTTTACGAGTTGCCAGCGATGACAAAGCAGCTGATAAGGGGGTTCTGGTCGTCATGAACGATGAAATCCACGCGGCCAAGTACGTAACCAAAACCCATACGACAAACGTCGGGACCTTTCAAACCCCAACACATGGACCACTTGGCCTCATCATGAAGCAAGAAATCCTCTACTTCAAAACGGCTGAACCTCGTGTCCGTTTTGATCTCGAACAAATTCAGGGTCTGGTTCCCATCATCTCTGCCTATGCCGGTATGACAGACGAGCTGATCGATATGTTAGACTTGGAACAGCTGGATGGCTTAGTCATTCAGGCCTTTGGAGCAGGCAATGTTCCCAAAGAAACAGCTCGAAAGTTGGAAAATCTCCTCCAAAAAG
The DNA here is from genome assembly GCF_019929365.1 of Streptococcus oralis. Lineage (GTDB taxonomy): Bacteria > Bacillota > Bacilli > Lactobacillales > Streptococcaceae > Streptococcus > Streptococcus oralis_BT. Next base: position 83,471 of record NZ_JAHZPH010000005.1, read on the forward strand.
GAATCCCAGTCGCCTTGGTCTCACGTTGTTTTAACGGAATTGCTGAACCTGTTTATGCCTACCAAGGGGGAGGAGTTCAGTTGCAAGAATCTGGTGTTCTCTTTGTCAAAGAACTCAATGCTCAAAAAGCTCGCCTCAAATTATTAATTGCCCTTAATGCTGGACTAAAAGGACAAGAACTTCGCAATTACTTGGAAGGTTAAAATTGAAAATCAGGAAATCTTCTCGATTCCCTGATTTTTTCTATTTACGTTTTCGTGTCGAACGACGTTCTGTCAAACCGTGAGGTAGAAGAACTTCACGTTCTTCCAACTCTTCCTTATGCATAATCTTGGTCAACATACGCATACTGATAGCACCAAGGTCGTATAGAGGTTGAGCAATTGTCGTTAAGTTTGGACGAGTGAATCGTGCAATTTGAGAATCATCTGTCGTAATGATTTCAAACTCTTCCGGTACAGAAATACCGTGATCTGCCAAGCCATTTAACACACCCGCAGCCAATTCATCACCTGTCACAACTGCAGCTGTAGCCTGTGAAGAAACCAAGCGCTCTGCCAAGGCATAGCCATCATTATAGCTGTATTTAGATTCAAATACCAAGCCCTCGCTATAAGGGATTCCTGCCTTTTTCAATGCTTCCTTGTAACCAATCAATCGAATTTTGCCGTTGATATCATCAACAAGTGGTCCACTGATAAAGGCAATCTTTTCATTTTCCTGAAGCAAATGAGTTACTGCATCAATCGTTGCTTGTTTGTAGTCAATATTAACACTTGGCAACTGGTGTTCAATATCCACCGTTCCTGCAAGGACAACTGGTGTCCGAGAACGAGAAAATTCTGAACGAATCTTTTCAGTCAAGTGATAGCCCATAAAAATGATCCCGTCAACCTGTTTTGAAAAGAGAGTATTAACTACTGAAACTTCTTTTTCATCGTCTTCATCACTGTTGGCTAGGACGATATTATACTTATACATCTCTGCAATATCATCAATCCCCTTGGCTAGGGTTGAAAAATAGCCATTAGTGATATTTGGAATCACAACACCAACTGTCGTGGTTTTCTTGCTGGCCAATCCACGCGCTACCGCATTTGGACGGTAGTCAAGACGATCAATCACCTCTAGAACTTTTTTACGAGTATTCTCTTTGACGTTCTTATTGCCATTCACTACACGGCTAACAGTTGCCATTGAAACCCCAGCTTCACGGGCAACATCATAAATCGTTACTGTATCATCTGTGTTCATTCTGTTTCCTTTCTATATTGAAAATTTCGCTTTCATACATCTGCTTACTCCATTTTATCACTTATTGTAAACACTTTCAAGTATTTTTTAGAGAAACTTTGAAAAAATTTCACAACCTATTCCCATTTTGAAAAAGCGAGTACGATTTCTTGATTTTTGGGATGTTTTGCTGTATGATAAGGAAAAATAAAATGGGGGAGGGAATGTTTATGGCTTTTACAAATACTCAGAGACGTTCGGCCAGTTTTGGCGTTGTGACCAGCTTGCCTGACGATGTTATCGACTCTTTATGGTTTATTATTGATCATTTTTTGAAAAACGTCTTTGAATTAGAAGAGGAACTTGAATTTCAACTACTAAACAACGAGGGGACCATTACCTTCCATTTCTCTAGTCAGCACCTGCCGACTAGTATCGACTTTGATTTTAATCATCCCTTCGACCCTCTTTACCCTCCTCGGGTCCTTGTTTTAGACATGGACGGGAGAGAAACCATCCTCCTTCCTGAAGAAAATGACCTATTTTAAAAACTCTAGCTTCTCGGCGCAAACTGCTGAGGAACTAGAGTTTTTTCTATTTGTTCAATTCTTGATACAAGTAACGAATTGGTTGTTTTAAGATTGGATGAATAAAATGGGGAGCTATTTCCAATAAAGGTTCAAGGACAAAGAGGCGTTCTGCTAGGTAAGGATGAGGTAAGATGAGGTCGTCTGTATAGATGACTTGGTCCTCCACAAAGAGTAAGTCCAAATCAATCAAACGAGGTCCCCAATGAACCTCTCGAACCCGCCCCATTTCTGACTCAATGGCTAATAATGTTTCTAACAAGACTGGTGCTGGAAGCCAGGTTTCTACTTCAATCACCTGATTGGCAAAACTATCCTGTTCCACACCGCCCCAAGGCTCCGTCGTCAAGACACTGGACTCTTTGAGAATATGGATACCACGAACTCGCAGTTTGTCGATAGCTTGTTCCAAGTTTGCTTGCTTATCCCCCATATTGCTTCCTAGGGCGATAAAAGCCCGTTGCTTACGACGGTGAATGGTCACTGAGCAGGTATCCAGTGGTAAATGCACTGGAGCCCAAGGTTTTTTGAGTTCCAACTCAATTTCTTGGACAAGAGGATAGGTCTCAAAGGTACGTTCAACTAGTTTGTAGGCTACCGTCTCAATCAAGTCCTCAGTGGTTTCCTGAAACCAAGTCGTCCACTGCTGACAAAGTTCGCCGTAATGAATAGAAGCCGCCAAATCCAAGTCTGTCGCTACCTTGGTCATATCATAGGATAGGATGGCTGAAATGACAAACTTTTGCCCTAGCTCTTTTTCACTAGGAAAAAGCCCGTGATAGGCAAAAATTTCCAAATCTTTAATCTTTAGCTGATCCATAACTAGTCCTTTCTAGAAAAATCCGCTTGAAGCGGATTCTTTTTATAGTCCCATTAAACGATAAGCCTGATCTCGGAGATCCTTATCCGTCTCAAATACGCCACGGGCTACAGTGGTCAAAGTCGCAGTGCCTGGCTTTCTGACACCACGCATGCTCATACACATATGCTCTGCCTCAATGACAACAAAGGCTCCCTTAGCCCCCAGATAGTCCATCAAGGCATCGGCCACTTCGATATTCAACCGTTCTTGAATCTGTGGTTTTTTAGAATAAACTTCAACCGTACGGGCCAGCTTAGACAGGCCTGCCACACGACCATCTGGAATGTAGGCAATGTGTGCTCTTCCATAAAACGGCAAGAAGTGGTGCTCACACATGGTGTGGAAAAAAATATCCTTTTCTACAACCATATTATCATCAATAATCTCAAAGGATTTTGACAGGTGTTCCTCCGCTGTTTGACCAAGACCTGAAAAAATCTCTTGATACATACGGGCTACACGAGCAGGTGTTTCCTGCAATCCCTCGCGATTAGCATCCTCACCGACAGCCTCAATAATCATTTTTACAGCCGTTTCGATCTTTTGTATATCCATTCTCGTTCTTCCTCTCCATCAGGTAGGCTCTCACTTGGCTCAAGAAATACAAGGAACCTGTGACAATCCTAACTGTTTGTTTCTCTTCTTTTTTATCTGTCAATTTCTGATCTAAAAACTCCTGCCAACTTTGGTAATTGAGTTTTCTAGACTTAGCTGTCTCTTTCAACACGTTCTCATCTGTCGCCCGACTATCGTCAAAATGTGTCAGGGTAAGCTCGGTATCTGGCATTTCCCCTAGCAAGTCCAGCATATCATCCAAGGCCTTGGTTTTGATGCAGGTAAAGAGGATTTCCTTATGATAATCCGCAAAGCGTTCTTGTAAGGTTGCTAGTAAAGCCTTGATAGCATGGGGATTGTGGGCCCCATCCAAAAGCAACAATGGGTCGCTAGACATGACCTCCAAACGCCCTGGCCATCTGGTCTCTTTCAAAGCTTGAGCAATTAAGTCATTACTTGCCAACTCCCGCCCATCTTCTTGACAAAAAGTATCAAGTAAAGCTATGGCCATCCCCGCATTCTCGATCTGATGCAAGCCAAGCAGACCTGTTTGAAAGCGACCTTGTCTGACAGAACTAGTATAATCAAAGATTTCACCCGCTACCACGCTTTCTTGATGACGAACCTGGTAATCTTTCCCATAGGCAAGTCGCGGCGCATTTTTAGCTTCTGCAATAGGGTCTATCACAGTCAAGGCTTCTGGAGTAATGTGACCTGTCACCAAAGGAATACCTTGTTTGATAATACCAGCTTTCTGCTCTGCTATAGCTTCTAAAGTATCACCAAGTAGGGCTACATGGTCCAGTCCAATGGTTGTAATTCCTGTTAAAATCGGCTTGCAGACATTGGTACTATCCAAGAGTCCACCCATGCCGACTTCCATGATAGCCACATCTACTTTCTCTGAGGAAAAATAATCATAAGCTAGAGCTGTGATAATCTCAAACTCAGTCGTTCCTTGTAATGCAACGCTCCTCTCCCCCTCAAGCAAAGAGCGATAAACTGCCATGAGGGCTTCTAGCCTCGCTTCTGGGATGGATTCCCCATTGATGCTAATCTGGTCTGTATAATGAATGAGATAGGGCGAGCTGAAAACACCAACTCTCAGACCTAGCTTTTCCAGCATCTTTTTCAAAAAAGCAATGGTAGATCCCTTGCCATTGGTCCCTCCGATATGGATGACCTTAAGTTTGAGATGGGGATTGCCTCGCAGAGCTAGGAGTTCTACCATTCGCTCCAAACCAAAATGTGGTTGGTCCGTCCGATAGTGGGCAATCCACTGATTGTTTTGAATTTCGTTCATCTTACTTATATTGTTTTAAATCTAGATTTTCTGCATCATCTGCCAAACGAATGGCTGACGCAATTTCAACCGCCATCCTGTGACTGGCTACATCGTGCACGCGCACCACTTCCACACCCTGTCTCGCAGCGATACTGGTTACATGAGCCGAGGCTGTGTCTCGATTGCGGAAACCAAGTTCGGTCTCAGGATTAACTTCAAAGTCATTCTCCTCAAGGATATTGATAACAAACCGCTTGCGCGAAACACCGAGAAAGATTGGATAGCCTTTCTGATGCAGTTTATCCAGATCACGTAGAAGGAGCAGATTTTCCTTCTTAGTCAGACCAAAGCCAATTCCTGGATCCAGCATGATCTTGCCTTTCGAAATCCCTGCTTTCTCCGCTCTTGCTAGAGCTCGTTCGAAGAAAGACTTCATCAAGTCTTCGATTGGCATTTTTTCAAAGCCAGCTATCTCTTTCTCTGTAAAGGCTTGACCAAATCCAAAATGAGGAAATATGAGCGAACTAGGATGCTGAGGTCGCGCCATGACTGGATTAAACATGATGATTACTTGCGCTCCAGCTTTAGCAACCACATCCGCCATTTTCTCATCTCCCATGAGACCCGTGATGTCATTTACCAGATTGGCACCAGCAGCCAAGGCAGCCTCTGCTACCTGACTTTTCCAAGTATCAATGGAAATGAGGACATCACTTTCCTCACGGATAGCTTCGATGACTGGAACAACACGCTGGATTTCCTCTTCTATCTCAACATAGCTACTGCCCGGCCGAGTCGATTCCCCACCGATATCTAGCATGCTCGCTCCTTCTGCTATCAATTTACGAGCTTGCTGGAGAGCCTGGTCAACAGCAAAAAACTGACCACCATCCGAAAAGGAATCTGGGGTTACATTGATAATTCCGCAAATGGCTGTTTTTGCCTGACTAGCTTTATTGGACATACGGTCACTCCTCAAGGTTTTTCACCACATTATTTCTCTATTTTACCATAAAAAGAAAAAGATGGATACGCTAGCATTTATCTTTTCCAAGTAAGGAAATGGTTTAGAAAGGCAAGCCTACATTTCGACTAATCAAAACCAGTAAAGCCAGCAAACAAAAGGCAATACCATTGACAATCATATGAAGCAAGATCGACATCTCTAAGCGTTCTGTTCTGTAAGCTGTCCAAGTTAAAACTGTCGACATTCCTCCATAGATAAGGAGAGAAGGCAAATTGGTCGGTGTGTGGAGCAAGGCAAAGACGACTGCACCTACAAGATAACCCAACTTCTCCTTCCCACGGAAGATCTTTTTAGGGATAATTCCACGACACAATATTTCCTCACAAATGGGAGCAATCAGAACCAGTAAGAAAAAGCTGGAAATCAGCGAGCTATTCTGAACCAGATTATTAATAGTTGATTGATTGCTGGTCGTAGATTCATTCATCAGACGGAGCAAGGCAGATCCGAATAAGTTACTTGTGAAAATAACCAAATAACTCAAAACCAAGCGGGCCAGATCTTTTGTCTTGAAAAAAGAAAGATTGAAGGTCGCAATCTCTGTTTTTCGCGCACTAAAGATAAAAACAGTTAGAATAGCGACCGACAGCAAAGCCACCAAGAGTCCTGACTGTAGGAGTGGGAATTGTCTAGCGGATAAAAGGGCAGATAAAATTAAGGGAAGTTGAGATAACACCAGTCCTATTAAAAAAATCAACACCCATATTCCTCTATCCAGAATTTCTTGCCAGATACTTTTTTTCTTCATGATATACCTCCTTATGATAAAAAGGGGAAGACCCCCTTTCTATATTATACCATTTATAGCGCCATGCTGATATAGTTCAGGATAAACAAGGCATCCAAAATCCAAATCATCACGTGCACATCCTTGGCTTGACCTTTGACAAGTTTTGTCAAGGTGTATGTCAAGAAACCAACTGCGATCCCTTGAGTGATTGAGTAGCTGAATCCCATGAAGATCGATGTAAAGAAGGCAGGAACAGCCTCAGCCATATCATCCCACTGGATGTTTTTCAAGCTACCAAGCATCATAATCCCAACGATGATCAAAATTGGTGCTGTTGCAGCTGTAGGAACAATCGCTAGAAGTGGGCTAAAGAAGCTAGATAGAGCAAAACAGATCGCAACCACTAGGGCTGTCAAACCAGTACGTCCACCAGCGCCGATACCCGCCGCAGACTCAACATAAGTCGTAACGTTTGAAGTACCTGCAATGGCACCTACCGAAGTTGCTACCAAATCAGAATATAGAGCCTTGTCCAATTTAGCGGACTCGTGGTTTTCTCCACTTGTCGCAACGATACCAACTTTTTCACCAGTACCGATAAGAGTACCAATTGTGTCAAAAATATCCGTTAGTGAGAAGGCAAGAATAGCCATCAAGGTTTCTGGTAAACGTGAAGTGTTTGAAATCAAAGATCCTAAACCTTCTGAACCAAGAGCAGCACCAAACAAAGTTCCTAGATCATTAATCGCTGATGAAAGATTGTTGCTAGCGAAGTCAATCCCTGACAAATTCACAACACCAACAGCAATGGCAAGCACAGTCGTTGTTAAAATAGAAAGAATGATTCCCCCCTTGATTCCCTTGATAACAAAGAAAATCGTAATAGCAAGACCTGCAAGTGCGACCAACACTGCTGTGTTGTTAAAGTCAACCAAACCTGGAACTGCTGAAGAATTTGCTGTAATAGCTGCTTGAGCTTTATCTGCTCCCTCACCAGCAACAGTATAGGTACCTGGATCAATAGAGAATTTCAAAAGACCAGCATTCTTAATCCCTACATAAGCAAGAAAAACACCGATACCCGCTGAAATAGCAGAACGAAGGGCAGTAGGAATTGACTCAATGATCATTTTACGAACATTTGTCAAGGTAATAATCAATGAAATAATCCCACAGATAAAGACCATGGCCAAAGCTTCTTGCCATGAATAACCAAGCCCGAAAACAACTGTGAAGGTAAAGAAGGCATTGAGTCCCATACCTGGCGCTTGAGCGTAAGGCAGGTTAGCATAGAAAGCCATCATCAAGGTACCAGCTACTGCACCGATAATCGTTGCAAGAAAGACACCTTGGGCAGGCATGCCAGTCTGTGAAAGCATTTGTGGGTTTACAAAGAGAATATAACTCATTGCAAAGAATGTTGTTAAACCAGCAAGCACCTCTGTACGGACATCTGTCCCGTGCTCTTTTAGTTTAAATAGTTTGTCCATTATGAATCTCCTTTTGTTTTTTACGAACAATATGAGTATTATAACATTTATTATTCACCTTTTCAATATGTTTGTTTGATTTATTTAACAAAATGAAATTTCTATTTTTTGTTTTGAGTCTGTTTTTCTTCTTTCTTTTTGATATATGATATAATAGTAGACATCTTATCTGGAATGTACTAGGAAGGTTTATATGACTAAAAAAATTATCGCAGTTGATTTGGACGGAACCCTGCTCAACTCAGAGAGTAAGATTTCAGATTTTACTCGAAACACAATTAAACGAATTGCTGAAAAAGGCCACCATGTCATCATCACTACTGGGCGCCCTTACCGTATGGCAAAAGAATTTTATCAGGAACTAGAGCTGCACACACCTATGATCAACTTCAACGGTTCCCTTACCCATCTACCAGGGCAGACTTGGGAACACGAAAAGTGCTTGACCTTGGACAAAAAATACCTCTTAGACATGGTCAAACGCAAAGAGGATATCCAAGCCGACTTTATTGCAGGAGAATACCGCAAGAAATTTTATATCACGGCTCCTAATGAAGAAATTGCCAATCCCAAACTATTTGGTGTAGAAAATTTCCAACCAGAAAATCAATTCAAATCCGAATTGGTGACCAAGGACCCTAACTGTATCCTTTTGCAAACAAGAGTCGATGATAAATACGCGCTAGCAGATGAGATGAATCGTTTTTACCAACACCAACTAGCAATCAATACCTGGGGAGGGCCCCTCAACATTCTCGAATGTACACCAAAAGGGGTCAACAAAGCCTTTGCCTTAGAATACTTGCTCAATGTTATGAACCGTGACAAAAAAGACCTGATTGCCTTTGGAGATGAACACAATGACACCGAAATGCTGGCTTTTGCAGGCAAGGGATATGCCATGAAAAATGCCAATCCCGATTTGCTACCATATGCTGATGAGCAACTCTCTCTGACAAATGATGAAGATGGTGTTGCCCATACCCTACAAGATTTATTCCTATAACGCTCAAAAAGTTAGCTTGTGCTAGCTTTTTTGATTTTCACAATTTTTCAATTAATCGGCCTGTTTTCATTTTTTTATATTAAATTACTCTCTTATTTTTTTATACATTTCCATAAAATGTTTATATATTAACATTTTGTAAACGAGTTTTCATTGAAAATTAACACATATTTATAAGAAATGGTTGATTTTTGTTTGAAAACGGTTTATACTTAAAGTTAGGCTTAAAGTTTTCTTAAACATACAGTCAAACATTTTATAAGGAGGAATGACAATAATGAGTATCGGAATCATTATTGCGAGCCACGGCGAATTTGCTGCGGGTATTCATCAGTCAGGATCTATGATCTTTGGTGAACAAGAAAAGGTTCAAGTTGTAACCTTTATGCCAAATGAAGGTCCAGATGACCTTTACGCTAAATTCAACAACGCTGTGGCTGCATTTGACGCAGAAGATGAGGTTCTAGTATTGGCTGACCTTTGGAGTGGATCTCCATTCAACCAAGCTAGCCGCGTAATGGGAGAAAATCCAGAACGTAAGTTTGCCATCATCACAGGACTGAACTTGCCGATGTTGATCCAAGCCTACACAGAGCGCCTTATGGACGCGAATGCAGGTGTGGATAAAGTCGCTGCGAATATCATTAAAGAAGCCAAAGATGGCATCAAGGCTCTTCCAGAAGAGCTTAACCCAGTTGAGGAAGTTGCAACTGCTGCAGCTGCTCCAGTTTCACAAGCTGCTATTCCAGAAGGAACAGTTATCGGTGACGGTAAACTGAAAATCAACCTTGCTCGTCTAGACACTCGTCTCCTTCACGGTCAGGTTGCCACTGCTTGGACTCCAGATTCAAAAGCAGATCGTATCATCGTTGCTTCAGACAACGTTGCAAACGACGAGTTGCGTAAAGAATTGATCAAACAAGCAGCTCCTAATGGAGTAAAAGCCAACGTTGTCCCAATCCAGAAATTGATCGACGTTGCAAAAGACCCACGTTTCGGAGAAACTCATGCCCTTATCTTGTTTGAAACTCCACAAGATGCACTTCGTGCTATCGAAGGTGGCGTGCCAATCAAGACCCTTAACGTTGGTTCTATGGCTCACTCAACAGGTAAAACAATGATTAACAACGTTTTGTCTATGGACAAAGAAGACGTTGCAACCTTTGAAAAATTGCGTGACCTCGGTGTTGAATTTGACGTACGTAAAGTACCAAACGACACGAAAAAAGATTTGTTTGACTTGATTAAGAAAGCAAATGTTCAATAATGTTAATCTGTTTCTATCATTTTTGAAAACAGGATTAAATACTTTATTAAAACTAAATAGAAAAGGAATAAAACCATGTCAGATATTTCAATCATTTCTGCTATCTTGGTTGTAGTTGTTGCCTTCCTTGCAGGTCTTGAAGGTATCCTCGACCAATTCCAATTCCATCAACCAATCGTCGCATGTACCCTTATCGGACTTGCAACTGGTAACCTCGAAGCAGGTGTTATGCTTGGTGGATCTCTTCAAATGATCGCCCTTGGTTGGGCAAACATCGGAGCTGCCGTAGCTCCTGACGCTGCTCTTGCATCTGTTGCTGCAGCAATCATCTTGATCAAAGGTGGTAACTTTACTACTGAAGGTATCGCCGTTGCTACGGCAACAGCTATTCCTCTTGCCGTAGCTGGACTTTTCTTGACTATGATTGTTCGTACAATCTCAGTTGCCTTGGTTCACACTGCTGACGCTGCTGCTAAAGAAGGAAATATTGCGGCTGTTGAACGTGCTCACTTTGTTGCACTTCTTCTTCAAGGTCTTCGTATTGCAATCCCTGCTGCCTTCCTTATCGCTATCCCTGCTTCTGCCGTTCAAGATGCTCTCAAATTGATGCCAGACTGGTTGAACGGTGGTATGGCTGTCGGTGGTGCTATGGTCGTTGCCGTTGGTTACGCTATGGTTATCAACATGATGGCAACTCGTGAAGTATGGCCATTCTTCGCTATCGGTTTTGCTCTTGCAGCAATCTCTCAATTGACTTTGATTGCCCTTGGTGTCATCGGTGTTGCCCTTGCCTTCATCTACCTTAACCTTACAAAACAAGGTGGAAACGGTGGCGGCGGAGCTGCAACTTCTAACGACCCAATCGGTGATATCCTAGAAGACTACTAGAAAGGGGAACAATCATGGCTGAAAAAATTCAATTATCAAAATCAGATCGTCAAAAAGTTTGGTGGCGTTCACAATTCCTTCAAGGTTCTTGGAACTACGAACGTATGCAAAACTTGGGTTGGGCTTACTCATTGATCCCAGCTATCAAAAAATTGTACACTAAAAAAGAAGACCAAGCGGCTGCTCTTGAGCGCCACCTTGAATTCTTCAACACTCACCCATACGTCGCTGCTCCAATCATGGGGGTTACTCTTGCACTTGAAGAAGAGCGCGCTAACGGTGTTGAAATCGACGACGCGGCTATCCAAGGGGTTAAAATCGGTATGATGGGACCTCTTGCTGGTATCGGTGACCCAGTATTCTGGTTTACAGTTCGTCCTATCCTTGGAGCTCTTGGTGCATCACTTGCTGCATCTGGTAACCTTGTTGGTCCACTTCTCTTCTTCTTCGGATGGAATGCTATCCGTATGGCCTTCCTATGGTACACACAAGAGTTCGGTTACAAAGCTGGATCTGAGATCACTAAAGACATGTCTGGTGGTATCTTGAAAGACATCACTAAAGGTGCTTCTATCCTTGGTATGTTCATCCTTGCCGTTCTTGTACAACGTTGGGTATCCATCAACTTCACTATCAACCTTCCAGGCAAACAATTGTCAGAAGGTGCCTACATCAACTTCCCAGAAGGTCCTGTTACAGGAGCTGAGTTGAAGGGCATTCTTGGTCAAGCGCTTAGTGGTATGAGCCTAGATAGAGTTCAACCACAAACGCTTCAAGGTCAGTTGGACTCATTGATTCCAGGATTGATGGGACTTCTCCTTACTTTCCTTTGCATGTGGTTGCTTAAGAAAAAAGTATCTCCAATCACAATCATCCTTGCCCTCTTTGCAGTTGGTATCGCAGCTCGTTTCTTCGGTATCATGTAATCTCGGTGAGAATATATAAACAAAAAAGAATCAGGATTAAATTCTGATTCTTTTTGTGTATCAACTTTTTCTCCTAGTAAGATAATGAAAGCTTCCAATTACAACTGCTAGAATGGCAACATAGAGCATCTGTTTGGCTTCTAAAGGCACAAAAGCTCCTTGCAGGATAAATGTATTGGCAAGTACGCCAACAAGGGCTGCAAGGCTCAAAAATGTGAGCAAGACTAGTTTGTATCGATTAAATGGCAGACTGACCTTAGCAACCAGGAACAGACCATTGATCAAAGCAAGGAGGAAGCAAATAAATTTGACCTGACCTGAGACAGTGATAAAGAAGTTCGTCAGGAGAACACTAGCAACCAGAATGCCACCGCCAATCGCAGCATTGGTCAAAATATCTCGCATAAAATGTGTGCTGACCTTTTCTTTATTGGACTCAAAAGTTAGAAAGAAGGATGGAATCCCAATCGTAATAGCTGAAATGATTGTAAACTGAATGGGGATAAAGGCAAATTCCAAACCAAAAATCACACTCAAAATCGCAAACACGATGGAGAAGAAAGTCTTTGTTAGAAAGAGAGAGGCTACCTTTTGGATGTTATTGATGACACGGCGTCCTTCCATCAAGATATCATAAAATACTGCAAAGTCATCTGTCAGGAAAACAATATTGGATACACTTTTAGCTGCGCTGGTAGCACCATTCATAGCAAAACTAATATCTGCTTTCTTGAGAGCTAGAACATCATTAACTCCGTCACCACTCATTGCAACTGTTTTACCAGCATTTTGCAAAACAGCCACCATCTTTTCTTTCTGTTCAGGTGTCACGCGACCAAAGATCTCGTGTTCCAAGACCACTCTTTCAAAGTCATCATCACTCACCTTGGTCATGTCAATCGCACGGGCTTCTTCCTTAAAGCCTGCCTTACGAGCCACCCCATATACAGCCACATGATTATCACCACTGATAATCTTCACTTCAACACCTTGAGATTCGAAATAGTCAAAGGTTTCCTTGGTATTGTCCTTAATCTCATCTGACAGAACCACATGACCCAGTAGTTCCATACTCACTGGACTCGTGATGTGGTCCTTGCTATGAGCAAGTGTCAAGATTCGAAAACCTTGCTGTTTTAGATCTTCATAGTAGGCATCCATCGGCTGGGTAAAGCCTAGAAATTCATAAGCACCGAAGAAATAGGTCCCGCCCTCTTTTACTTGGACAAAGGAATACTTGTTTTTGCTTGAAAAGGCACCAACTTCTTGAACTTCCCATTTTTTCTCACGGGTTAAGTAAGTCTTCAGAGCTCGCGACGTCGCATTTTCATCCTCGAAATAAGCCAGATAAGAAGATAGTTTCTCTGCTACATTAGCATCCATTTCTTGGACCTTCATATTACCAGTCGTGATGGTTCCAGTCTTATCAAAACAAAGAACATCTACACGCGCCAAGGTTTCCACACAGTATAGCTCCTGCACCAGAACCTTCTTTTTAGCCAACTTCATGGCCGCTACCGCTAGGGACACACTGACCAGGAGAATCAAACCCTCTGGAATCATACCGACCAGAGCACCAGAACTTCCCAAGACAATCTCAACATAAGACCGCCCTAGACTAAAACCTCTGACATAGAGCAGAATGGCAACTGGCAACAGCAAGATAGAGACGATTTTTAAAATCTTATCCATGTAGTCGCGCAGTTGAGAAGGGTATTTTTTGAATTTCTTGCTGGATTTTGCGAGTTTGTTGATATAACTATCGGGACCGACCGCCGTCGCCGTAACCAGACAAGTACCGCTGACGACATTGCTTCCGCTCATCAGCTTGTCACCAACTGTTTTAAAGACTGAATCACTCTCACCCGTCAGCAAGGACTCATCTACTTCAATATTCCCTTCAAGTACCTCTGCATCTACAGGCACCTGATCTCCCAGATTGAGATGCAGATACTCGCCTAGAACGATGTCCTCTGGAGCAATCTCAATCGTTTGACCATCTCGATTGACCCTGTATTTGCTTTCACCAAGCAAACTTAGTTTTTCTAAAGCATTTTTTGAACGTACTTCTTGGAAAATCCCGATGGCTGTATTGATAGCAATCACACCTAAAAAGAGCATATTTTCAAATCGCAAGGTTGTGGCTACTAGAACTGCCAGAGCCAAGTTCATGGCATTAAAGAAGGTAAAGATATTTGAAACGACAATTTCCTTGCTTGTTTTGTAGGGTTTAATATCGCTGATGTTTCGTTGACGATCCTTGATGTCTTGGCTACTTAAATACTTCATTTCTACTCCGATATCCTTTTGTACTACTATAATAACACATATCTTTTCCTCTGTCACTTAAAGACTCAAACTAAAAAAGACTTACTTGATAAGCATCATCTATCGCCACTTTAAGGAGCTACTTGAAAAAAAGGAGGCTAGGATTTCCCTAACCTCTTTTCGCTATGCTTTATTCTGCCAAGGCACCCATTGGATCCCAAGGTGCGAGTACAATTGGTTCTGCTTCATAGGCAGCTTGTTCCTCTGCTGTCAGTAATTCTTTACGGACAACGATTTGGTAAGTATATTCGTCCATCCAAGCGTCTGAGGCAACAAAGTAACCATCTGTACCAACCTTGTCTCCCCATGAGTTTTCAACCTTCCACTTGATTGATTTGCCATTTTCGTCCAAGTCCACACCTGTCAAGACCATGGCGTGGGTCATCAAGCTTTCGCTGTAGTCCAAACGTCCAGCCTTGTCTTGAGTCAGTTGAATATCCATGCTTGATTCAAAATCATAAACATCTGTCGCAAGGATTCCTGCTTTACGGTTGCTGAGTTGGCCGACATCAGAACCAAACCAAACAGTTTCTCCTGTTTGCATTTGGGCAATTGCCAATTCTTTCAAGCGCTCCATTGGAACGTTGATGTAGCGAACTGCACGACTACCAACCACATTTCCTAACATCTCAACTGTGTAAGATTTGCCATAAGGTTTATCAGCAGTTGGAGCATTGATAACAGAAACATAATCTTCTAGAGGAAGATTGACATATTTCTTGTAAAACTCTTGTGGTGTGATCCCCTTTTCGCTTTGGTAGTTATCATCCTTGTCACGATAAGCAAAGTCAAACTTACGTGGTGGAAGACCCAAAGACATGGCAAGGAAGTTAAAGATTTCTTGCAAGAGGTCTTCTTTCTTAGCTTGAACAGTTGCTTGGTCTGCACCAGAAGCAAGCAAGTCACGCAAGATTTGAGCATTTTGACGAAGCAATTTGTTAAGGATGGCATTGAGCTCACGGCTGTTGCTAGATGAAACTGACTCAGGATAAACAGACTTAGGAACGACACCGTATTTCTCAAAGAGGGCAACGACCATATCCCACTGTCCACCGTCTTGTTGAGGCGTTTGGAGTAGGAAGCTAACCTTGCGACTCGTCAATTCTTGTTCTGCAGTCGCAATGACTTGCTCTAAGAACCAGTTAGATTTTTCATACTTGTCCCAGAAGAAAGTGTGGGCCTGTGACAACTCAAAGTTTTCAAGCTTGTATTGAGAGATGAGTTTGTGGCGGAAGGTGTTGAGAGCTGCAAACATCCAGCAACGACCAGAGGCTTTCTGGTTGGTAACCTTGTCCTTGGTCAAATCCAATGAGAAAACAGGTGTATTGTCTACATGGCTTTGACGACGTTCTAGGGCTGCAAAAATGCCGTTATGGCTTGCAGCATTTTCGATAGCTTGGTATTTTACATTTGCTTCATAGTTGGCAAATAGTTGATCCGTAAATGATTCTTGAATCGCGTTCATAGATTCCTCCTTTTATTCTACTGTCTATTATAACTCTTTTCACAAATGAAGCAACCGAAAAACATAAAAAGGCAAGGACATTCTCCCCCACCTTTTCTAACATAATCCAAACTAAGCAATACTAGCAAGGAGATTTTCTAACTCCTCCTTGGTCAAACGACGCCATTCTCCTCGTTCTAAGTTCTCGTCTAAAATCAGAGTTCCCATAGTCAAACGTTGCAGGTCTATTACTTCCTTGCCACAGTAGGCTACCATACGTTTGACTTGATGAAACTTCCCTTCTGCAATGGTCACACGAACCAGACTTTGATTCTTTTCTGAATCAATAGATATAAGCTCTAGTCTAGCAGGCTGACAAGTAAAGTCTTTGAGAGGAATTTCCTTGGCAAATGTCTCCACATCTTCTTGAGTCATAATACCCTTAACCCGAGCCAGATAAGTCTTATCCACATGACGTTTAGGCGAAAGAAGAGCATGGGCCAGCTGACCATCATTGGTCAAGAGCAGGAGACCATGTGTATCAATATCCAAGCGCCCTACTGGAAAAACTTCCTTGGTCCGCGCCAAGTCATCCAACAAGTCTAGAACCGTTCTGTGCTTGGGATCCTCGGTCGCTGAAATAACTCCTTGGGGTTTGTTCATCATGTAGTAGACAAATTCTTCATACTCCAGCACTTGCCCATCAAAGCGAATCTCATCTCTTTCTTCATCAATCTGCAGTTTCGCTGACTTTTCTTTCTTGCCATTAACTGTCACGCGCCCAGCTTTGAGCAAGTTTTTGACTTCCGTCCGACTCCCTACAGCGCAGGCCACTAAAAATTTATCTAATCTCATAGAACTATTATATCATACTCAAAAGGAGGCTGGCTCAATGACCAACCTCCTTTTCTTTTCAGATTTAGGAACTTAACTTCCTCGTCTCCAGAAAATAGCTAAGACAAGCATAGCTCCTAAAATAGCTGGGATAATGGCCGTTCCTGCTATAATTGGACCCCAAGAACCAAAGAGTAATTGTCCTAAAAAGGCACCAATCCATCCGAGAAACATTTTTCCAAAGCATCCCATGCTTTCTCCGCGATTGGTCAAAGCACCTGCCAAAAGTCCCACTAGGAGACCAACAAACATACTTCCAAGCATTGTAACTCCTTAAATAGCCCAGTCTCCATTGCGGAAGAGGGGTACGCGTGTTCCATCCTCACGGATACCATCGATATCCATTTGGTTAGAACCAATCATAAAGTCCACGTGAACATCTGAACGGTTAAGTCCCGCAGCTTCAAGCTCTTCTTCGCTCATCTCTGCCCCACCAACGACGCTGGTCGCATAGGCTGCACCGATAGCCAAGTGGTTTGATGCATTTTCATCGAAAAGGGTGTTGAAGAAGGTAATGCCTGACTGAGAAATTGGACTCGGATCTGGTACCAAGGCACATTCACCCAAGGCACGCGCGCCCGCATTTTCAAAGACAAGGTCTTTCATGACCTGATCACCCTTCTCAGCTGAAATATCCACGATTTGACCATCCTTGAAGGTTACTTTAATCCCTTCGATGATATTGCCGTTATAGCTAAGTGGTTTTGTAGAAGTTACATAACCATCTGCACGACGGAAGTCAGGGGCAGTGAAGACTTCCTCTGTCGGCATATTTGGCAAGAATCCTTCTCCCTGTGCATTGACAGCACCAGCTGATTCCCAAACGTGGTTCTTTGGCAAACCAAGAGTCAAATCTGTCCCTGGCGCTGTGTAGTGAAGGGCTGAGAATTGTTCTTTATTAAGCATTTCTGCCTTGCTCTTAAGGATGGCTGCATGCTCTTCCCAAGCCTTAACAGGATCTTCTTCGTAGACACGGCAAGTTTTGAAGATTTGATCCCAAAGAAGATCAACTGCTTCTTCGTCGCTCGCAGCATTTGGAAAGACTTTCTTAGCCCACTCAAGTCCAGCAGCGGCTGCCACAGTCCAGCTAACCTTGTTGGATTGCGTTGCGATACGCATTGGCTTCATCGCAAGTCCCATAGCTTTAGCAGAAGCTGAAAGCTTGTCCGCATCCACTCCGTTTAAGGCACCTGGATCAGATGAACGGACACCGAGACGGCTAGCCTTGTTCTCCAAGAGATAGTTCATCTCAGCAATCTTGTATTCTGGCACATTGTCCAAGCGCTCCATCGGCGCATGGAGGAATTTCTCTCGGTTGATCACATCATCTGTCCACTGAACGATGACCTCATGAGCACCCAAGGCATAGGCTTCTTTCACGATCAAATGCGCCAACTCACGTTGCTCCACATCGATAGAAAGAGCCAAAGTGTGACCAGGTTGCACGTTGATTCCATTCGCAACCAACAATTTCGCATATTTTTCTAGATTTTCTTTAAAATTTGGTAAAACCATTCTATTCTTCCTTTTCTTTTGTTATCTCTCTTTAAACAAGGACAGCAGGCTAACTGCTGCCACCGTGCCGCAAATCAAAGCGGTCATTTTCAAAATCGTATCAGGCTCAAGATCCAGCTGGTAATCAAACACCTTCTGCGCTGGCTTATCCTGAGCGGAAATGGTAAGTTTCATAAAAACCTCTTTCTATATTTTAGAAAAATTCATCAAACAAACTCAACTGGTTATCCTCTGGCATATTTCCAAGAATCCCCATTTCATCCATCTTTTCAACCAAGGTTGATGAGAGCCCACCACGCTTGCGCAGTTCTGTCTTAGAGAGGAACTCACCCTCTTCACGCGCACGCACCAACTGCTTAGCAACGTTCTCTCCCAGACCATCCATTGCTACAAATGGTGGGATGAGGGTATCTCCATCAATGATGAATTCAGTTGCATCACTGCGATAGAGGTCCAATTTCCCAAACTTGAAACCTCGTTCCCACATTTCATTGACAATCTCAAGAGTCGTGTAGAGATCGATTTCCACATTAGAGGCTTCGTTGTTCTTCCGTTTTTCAGCGATTTCTGCCATTCTACGCTTGATAGCATCTAAACCTGCCCCCATGGTCTTGATATCAAAAGCCTTGGCGCGGATGGAGAAGTAAGCACAGTAGTAATAAATGGGATGGTGAACCTTGAAGTAGGCTACACGCAAGGCCATCATAACATAGGCTGCTGCATGGGCTTTAGGGAACATATACTTGATTTTTCCACAGGACTCGATATACCACTCTGGCACCTTATTGGCCTTCATAGCTTCGATATAGCCATTTCGCTCCTCTTCGGAAATCTTCAGCCACAAGCCCTTACGCACCCGTTCCATGATGGTAAAGGCCATCTTAGGCTCGAGACCCGCATGCATGAGATAAACCATGATGTCGTCCCGACAACCGATAACAGTTGATAGGTCCGCAATTCCTTGCTTGATCAAATCCTGAGCATTTCCCAACCACACATCGGTACCATGGGACAGACCAGACAGCTGAAGTAACTCCGCAAAAGTCGTCGGATGCGTCTCGTCTACCATCCCACGTACAAAGTTGGTTCCAAATTCTGGAATCCCCAGCATACCCGTCGGTGTTCCGATTTGCTCAGGAGTCACCCCTAGCACATCCGTCCCAGAAAAGAGGGCCATCACGCCTTCATCATCCATAGGGATTTCATTAGGATCAATCCCAGACAAGTCCTGCAATTTCCGAATCATGGTCGGATCATCATGACCCAGCACATCGAGTTTGAGGACATTCTCATCGATATCGTGGAAGTTAAAGTGAGTTGTTTGCCATTCAGCCGTCACATCATCCGCTGGATACTGGACAGGCGTAAAATCATAGACATCCATGTAGTTAGGAATAACAACGATTCCCCCTGGGTGTTGTCCTGTAGTCCGCTTGACACCAGCCGCACCTTGAGCGAGGCGTTCCACCTCTGCATCACGATAAAACTTCCCATAGTCCCGCTCGTAGCCCTTTACAAAGCCATAAGCAGTCTTAGCAGCAACTGTACCAACCGTTCCTGCACGGAAGGCATACTCCTCACCAAAGATATCACGCACATCCAAGTGGGCGCTAGGCTGGTCTTCTCCCGAGAAGTTCAAGTCAATATCGGGAACCTTGTCCCCATCAAAACCAAGGAAGGTCTCGAAAGGAATATCCTGTCCATTTTTGCTAAGTTTATGACCACAGTTTGGACAATCCTTATTGGGCATATCAAAACCTGAACCATAAGAACCATCGGTGATAAACTCACTGTACTGACACTGACCACAAACATAATGAGGAGAGAGAGGGTTAACCTCCGTAATCCCAATCATGGTCGCAACAAAACTGGAACCGACAGATCCACGAGAACCAACCAAGTAGCCCCGTTCATTGGAACGTTGTACTAGCATCTGTGATGCCAGATAAATCACGGCAAATCCATTCCCCAGAATAGAAGTTAATTCTTTTTCAATCCGCAAATCAACGATATCTGGCAGAGGATTTCCATAAATCTCAAAAGCTTTCTTATAGGTCAGCTCAGCGACCGTTTCTTCAGCCTTGTCGATGAAAGGCGTGTACAAGTCACCCTTAACAACCTCAACAGACTCAAATATTTCTGCCAAGGCATTGGTATTTTCAATAACCAGTTTACGAGCCAGTTCCTCGCCCAAGAAGGCAAATTCATCCAACATCTCATTAGTAGTTCGAAAATGAGCCTTGGGAAGAGGAGCTGGCTGGGCATGTTCACCATGACCAATAGTTCGGTTAATCATAGCCCCCTGTCCCAAACTACGGACGATAATTTCACGGTAAATCTCTTCTTCCGGTTCGATATAATGGACATTTCCCGTAGCCAGAACAGGCTTGCCAAGACGGTCTCCAACCTCTATCAAGCTCTTGATAATAGTCTGGAGTTCCTCCATATCCTTAACCTGCTCTTTAGCAATCAATGGTGCATAGATAGCTGGTGGCATGACCTCGATAAAGTCATAATACTTGGCCACCTCAACCGCTGCCTCCACACCTTGAGAAACAACTGCGTCAAAAACTTCACCCTCGGAGCAAGCCGACCCCAAAATCAAGCCCTCCCGATGGGCATCTAGAACCGTTCTCGGAATTCTTGGCACTCCTTCAAAGTACTTGGTATTGGACAAAGAAACCAGTTTAAAGATATTTTTTAGACCTACTTGATTCTTGACATAAA
This sequence comes from Streptococcus oralis, assembly GCF_019929365.1. Classification (GTDB taxonomy): domain Bacteria; phylum Bacillota; class Bacilli; order Lactobacillales; family Streptococcaceae; genus Streptococcus; species Streptococcus oralis_BT. Next base: position 104,235 of record NZ_JAHZPH010000005.1, read on the forward strand.
TGGTTGCATGCTTGATCCGAGCTTTTTTATAAGAATCTGGACTAATCAAATCAATGTTTAGTCTAGCCAGATCGGTCACGCCATGTTTGTTTGCTACCTCTTTGATAAAGATGAAAAGCAGACGACCAGTAGCTTCCGCATCGTAATTAGCCATGTGGTGGTGTTCAAGTGCTACACCAAAACGCTTGGTCAAAGGCCCCAAACCATGGCGTTTATACTCAGGATAGAGATTTCTAGCAAACTCCAGCGTATCGATAACTGGCTGGCTAATCTTAGGCAGACCATGACGCTCATAATTAGCGTTCATAAAGCCAACGTCAAAGGTCGCATTGTGAGCAACTAAGACTGTATCCTTGCAAAACTCTTGGAATTCTTGTAAAACTTGTTCCAGTGGTTTGGCATTTTTGACATGGTCATCTGTAATTCCAGTTAACTCGGTTGTAAAGGCTGACAAGGGATGCCCGGGATTGATAAATTCATCAAATTCGGCAATAACATTCCCCTTATACATCTTAGAAGCCGCAACCTGAATCAAGTCATTATAGATGGCTGAAAGACCTGTCGTTTCCACGTCAAAAACTACATAGGTAGCTTCCGACAAATCCATCTCCACTTCGTTATAGACGATAGGAACACGATCCTCTACAATATTGGCTTCCATTCCATAGATCAGCTGGATTCCCGCTTTCTTGGCAGCCTTATAGCCATGTGGAAAGGACTGAACATTGCCATGGTCCGTAATGGCAACCGCCTTGTGACCCCATTTTGCAGCTGTCGCAACGATTTCTTCGACCTCTGGTAGAGCATCCATGGTCGACATATTAGTATGAGCATGAAACTCAACCCGACGCTCACCTTCTGGCATCAAATCCTTCCGCTCATAGTGAACAACTTCCTGCACATCCTGCACGTTCATGGTCAAATCGCGTGTAAAGTTATTCATCTCCACATTCCCACGCACTCTGAGCCAAGAATTTTTCTTAATGATGTCAAACTTCTGAGCTTCTTCTTCATTCTTAACCCATTTTTGCATAGAGAAACTTGAAGTGTAGTCCGTCATCTTAAAGTTAATCAAGACACGACCAGTTCTGGTTACCTTATGCTCCACATCAAAAACGACCCCTTCAAAGACCAAACGATTTTCCTCAGTTGTCACATCGATCATCTGGGTAACTTCTGCCTTATCTAGTTTTGGCTTGGCCGCAGCCTTTTTAGCCTGAAAGTCAAAGGTTGGTTTCTCTTCTACTGGAGGAGGAGCCATTTGTTCTAGTTGTTCCATAGCCCGCAAAGCTTCTTCGTTGGCAGCTTGAACGATCTGCTCATTCTCCGCATGGAAGGCTTCCTCCTGCTCTTGTGTAAGGGCATCGTTCTTTTCAATTTGGCATACAAAAGCTGGGAAACCAAACTTTTCAAGTTGATTTGCTAGATTAGGAAGATGATTCTTCTTAAAGTGTTCCTTATCAACCGCCTCTGACCCTTCAATAAAGAGCTGATTTCCCTCCGCACGAACTTGTAAATTCTGAAAAAGAGATTTAAAGCCTTGGCTTGCACATGGACCTTCAGAAAATGCCTCCTTGTAGTAGGCCTGTAAGAGTTCATTAGAAAATTCTTGAGAGAGCGCCTTGATTTCGAAAACAGCTTTATTCCCTGTCTTAGAAAATTCTTCACTAAGCCCTTTCTTTAACTCTAAAAAGATTTCAATCGGTAAAATATTAGAAAATACAAAATGAAATTCCCAGACCTTACTAATTTTATGAACCACAACACGCTCAATGCTTGCATCAATAAGAGCAAGATTCTGTTTCAGTTGGTCAGAGATTCCTAGTTGATTCATTAAGATTTCAAACTTACTTGACATTCATTTCCCTCACATTATTCTCTTACTATTTTACCATAATTAAAGAAAATATATAGCTAGTACCATTTTCCTTGCGATTTAGATGGAAAGGTTTTATCATACTTGTAGTAGATAAAACTATACTGATCCATAGTCACATATTAAAAAGTGAGATGACATCTCACTTGGCATCTCACTCTTTTTATTCTTAAAATCCATTATTGTCGCTGAGCTCTTTGAACCAGTGGCCTGATTTCTTCAGGTGGCGTTCTTGCGTTTCCAAGTCAAGCTCAACCAAACCATAGCGGTTTTTATAGCTATTGAGCCATGACCAGCAGTCAATAAAGGTCCAGATTAAGTAACCTTTACAGTTAGCACCATCTTCGATAGCGCGATGGAGTTCACGCAAATGCCCTTTGACAAAGTCGATACGATAGTCGTCTTGAATCATGCCATTCTCACGGAATTTATCTTCACCTTCAACACCCATGCCATTCTCTGTCAACATCCACTCGATATTACCATAATTTTCTTTGATATTTTGGGCAATATCATAAATCCCTTGCTCGTAGATTTCCCAACCACGGTGGGGATTGATCTTACGACCTGGCATGACGTAAGGCTCATAGAAATGTTCAGGCAGAAGCGGGCTGTCAGGATGCTTGGCAAAACGAGGGGCCATAACACGCAAAGGCTGGTAGTAGTTGACTCCAAGAAAGTCCACTGTATGCTGACGAATAAGCTCCAACTCCTCAGCTGTATACTCTGGCAGCAAATCATGCTCAGACAAAATTTTCACCAATTCCTCTGGATAAGTCCCCAAGACAGATGGATCTAGGAAAGATTGGGCTTGAAAGAGATCCGCAATGCGCGCAGCCTTGACATCTGCAGGGTGCTGGCTACGTGGATAAGCTGGTGTCAAGTTGAGGACAATCCCAATCTTGGAATCAGGCAAAATCTCATGACAGGCCTTAACCGCAAGACTACTAGCCAGTTGTGTGTGATAGGCTACCTTAACCGCCGCTTTGGCATCTACCTTATGAGGATAATGGGCATCATAAAAATAGCCAAACTCTACAGGTACGATGGGCTCGTTAAAGGTAATCCATTGGTCCACCAAGTCGCCATAAGTCTCAAAACAAAAACGAGCATAGTCTTCATAAGCCTTGACAGTTTCCTTATTTTCCCAACCATCGCCGTCTTCTTGGAGGGCAAATGGCAGGTCGAAGTGATAGAGATTGACTAAGAGACGAATCCCCTTGGCCTTAATAGCCTCAAAAACCTGACGGTAGAAAGCCACCCCTTGCGGATTGACCTCTCCACGACCTTGCGGGAAAATACGAGACCACTGAATAGAAGTTCGGAAGGCTGTATGCCCAGTCTCTACCAAAAGCTCAATATCCTTTTTCCAGTTTTCATAGAAAGTCGATGTTTTATCAGGTCCAATCCCATTGTAGTAGCGGTTTGGCTCTGCATGATACCAATAATCCCAGAGATTATCTCCTTTACCATCACCAAGCACTCGTCCTTCTGTCTGTGGTCCAGAAGTGGAGGAACCCCAAACAAAATCCTTTGGAAATTTTAGCATAGCTTTACCTCTTCGTTTACTCATTTTCCCCATTATATAGAAAAAACAAGGTAAAAACTAGTTACATTTTTGCCTTGTTTTTCTTCTGATTATAGTTTTTATTTCTTGCTTAGGATTTCAAGGGTTTCGAGCAAGTTGTCTGTATGAACTTCGATGGTGTCACCAGTCGCCTTAATCTTAACTTCTACGATGCCATCAGCTGCTTTCTTCCCAACAGTGATACGGATTGGCAACCCAATCAAGTCGCTATCGCTAAACTTCACTCCGACACGTTCGTTACGGTCATCTGTCAAGACTTCGTAACCAGCTTCCATCAAGCTAGACTCAAGTTTTTCTGTCAAGGCTTGCGCTTCTTCGTCTTTGACATTGACAGTGATCAAGTGCACATCAAATGGTGCCAATTCTTTAGGGAAGTTAACTCCCCAAGCGTAACGGTATTCACCTTTTGGCGTTTTGTTGACAAAGAGGCGAGCGTGTTGCTCCATAACGGCTGAAAGAAGACGGCTAACACCGATACCGTAACATCCCATGATGATTGGGATAGCGCGACCATTTTCATCCAAGACATCTGCCCCCATACTTGCTGAGTAACGAGTTCCTAGCTTGAAGATGTGACCAATTTCGATACCACGGGCAAAGTTAAGAACACCTTGTCCGTCTGGTGAAATTTCACCCTCACGAACTTCACGGATATCCACATATTCTGCAGTAAAATCGCGACCTGGATTGACACCAGTTAAGTGGTAACCATCTTCGTTGGCACCAGCAACAGCATTGCGAAGATCTTGCACCTTACGGTCTGCAATGATTTTGACATTTTCTGGCAAACCAACTGGTCCTAGAGAACCAAAGCCTGCTGATACGACACTTGCGACTTCTTCCTCGCTCGCAACGTCAAAGAAATCTGCACCCAAATGGTTCTTCAACTTAACTTCGTTGAGTTGGTCATTTCCAACTAGCAGGGCAGCAACAAGCTCTCCATCTGCCATGTAGAAGAGGGTTTTGATTGTTTGTTCTTCTGGGATATTTAGGAAGGCTGCGACTTCATCGATGGATTTAACACCTGGAGTTTCGACGCGAGTCACTTCTTCTTCCGCAACGACACGGTTGCTTGGTTTGTACTCGTTTGTTGCCATTTCTAAGTTAGCTGCATAGCTAGACTCACTTGAGTAGGCAATAGTATCTTCACCAGAAACCATCCATTTGAGCAATTCTGCCTTGATTTCTTCTTGTACTTCTGCAGGAATTTCATCAAATGAGGCAACTGACTTGTCTAAGACAACCCAGCGATCAAGGTCTGTACGGGCTGGTGTAATGGCCATAAATTCTTGGCTATCCTTACCACCCATGGCACCACCGTCACCGATGATGGCCTTGAAGTCCAAGCCACTACGAGTGAAAATTCGTTCATAGGCCGCCTTGTACTCGTCATAAGTCACATCCAAACTATCGTAATTAGCATGGAAACTATATCCATCTTTCATGATAAATTCACGCGTACGGAGAAGTCCGTTACGTGGGCGTTTCTCATCACGGTACTTCGGTTGGATTTGGTAAAGGTTGAGTGGCAATTGCTTGTAAGACTTGACAGAGTCACGAACAATAGCTGTAAAAGTTTCTTCGTGTGTCGGACCTAGGATAAAGTCTGACTTTTCACGATTTTTCAGTTTATAAAGGTCTTCACCATAAGTTTCATAACGACCTGATTCACGCCAAAGATCGGCACTGAGAAGGGCAGGAGCCAACATCTCCACCGCACCAATCTTATCAAATTCTTGGCGCATGATGTTCTTGGCTTTTTCGATTACACGGTTAGCAAGTGGCAGGTAAGAGTAGACACCGGCAGAAACTTGACGAACATAACCAGCACGCAACATAAGGGCATGGCTGATAACTTGAGCATCGCTTGGCATTTCGCGAAGCGTTGGGATTAGCATTTTACTTTGTTTCATAATATTCCTCGATTATCTAAAAGAAGAGTCGCATAATGTCATTCCAGGTCACAGCTAGCATCAAGACAACCATGATAACTACACCAGCCATGGTGACATAGGTTTCAATTTCTTGTTTAAGGGGTTTCCGGCGGATAGCCTCTAGGATATTGAGCACAATCTTTCCACCATCCAAAGCCGGAATCGGAATCAAGTTAAAAATCCCGATATTGATGGAAATCATGGCTAGGAAATAGAGGACATTCTCAATTCCATTTTTAGCAGCATCGCTACTTGCCTTAAAAATGGCAACGGGACCGCCGAGTTTGTTCAAATCTGGATGGAAAATCAAGTTTTTCAGAGCCGAAAGGATACGAAGCCCTGAATCAGCAGCGGTTGTAAATCCACCAACAAACATGGATAGAAAGTCTGACTTGACTCCCGGTTGAACCCCGATAATATAACGTCCTTGATTTTCTTCTGGCGTTACCGTGACTTGTTTTTCGCTACCATTTTCAGAAATGGTCACATCCAAGGTCGGGGCTGTCTTGTCCTTGGTATCCGCTTCCACAGCCTGAGTCAAGTCTTGCCAATTCTTAACCTCATGCGAGCCGACCTTGGTAATTTGAGCGGTCTCAGCTACGCCTACCTTAGCCAAAGCTCCCTCTGGCATGACATGAAAGAGATTGGTCTGAGTATCTCTAATACCGCCTTGCAAAAAGATCAAGATCCAAAAAACAACAACACCTAAGATAAAGTTATTCATAGGACCTGCAAAGTTGGTGATGAGCTTCCCCCAGATAGAAGCATTTTGATACTGTACATCCAAAGGAGCGATGCGCACTTCGGTTCCGTCTTCTTCAACAACCGTTGCATCGTGATCTACTGTAAAAGTCTTTTCTTCTTCCAAGACCAAACCCTTGATAAAGAGCTTGTCTTCAAAGTCAAACTGGGTTACCTGCATAGGGAGAGCTGTTTGATCCAGTTTCTTCCCTGAGAGGTTGATCCGTTTGACCTTACCATCATCAGCAAGTGTTAAACTGACTGGAGTTCCTGTCTTGATTTCTGTCGCATCATCACCCCAGCCTGCCATACGAACATAGCCTCCTAGAGGAAGGATTCGAATGGTATAAGCAGTGCCATCCTTACCGATATGGGAAAAAATCTTGGGCCCCATACCAATGGCAAATTCACGAACTAAAATGCCCGATTTCTTGGCAAAATAAAAATGTCCAAACTCATGCACCACCACAATAATCCCAAAAACGAGGATAAAGGTTAGCAATCCAATCATTCAATATTCCTTTCTTTAAAACAGGCCGAATAAGTGCATCATTGGAAACACAATCAGCATGCTGTCAAAGCGATCCAATACACCACCATGTCCAGGGATAAATTTTCCAGAATCCTTGACACCGAAATGGCGTTTCATGGCACTCTCAATCAAGTCACCAAACTGACCTGCCACACTGAAGAAGACGGCAAAGAGGCCCATTCTATAAATCCCATAAGGGAGAGCAACTGTGCTGTCTACTAGCATGAAGATTGCTGTTACCAGTACCGCACCTAGAATACCACCGATAAAGCCCTCAATGCTCTTATTGGGAGAAACTCTTGGCGCCAACTTATGCTTGCCAAAATTCATCCCTATCAGGTAAGCTGCGCTATCTGTTGCCCAGACGATAAAGAGGGCCAGAAGCACCTTGTCAAAACCTGCCACCCGAGCATCTAGTAAGGCGTTAAAGCCAAAACCAACATAAAAGCTCACAGCAATTGGAAAGGCAGCATCTTCAATCGTATAGCTTTTACTGAAAACGGTCGTCCCTAGCATTATGGTAATCAAAACACTATAGACAACCACATTCCCATCAACTGGCAAAAAAGTTAGGTAGTTTTCTAAGGGGATTGTGAGGGCAAAGGTCGCAAAGAGAGTCATGGCACCCTCGATGGTCATGGTCTTTAGTCCCTTCATCTGCAAGAGTTCATGGACAGCCAGCATCGCTAACAAACCAATGCCTATCTGCAACAAGAGTCCTCCCACAAACAATACTGGAAGGAAAATGGCCAGGGCAAATACCGCAAACAATGTTCTCTTTTGTAAATCTTGGGTCATATCTTCTCCTAAACTCCTCCAAATCGGCGATTCCGACGATTATAGGCTGTAATAGCCGCCTTCAAAGAGGCTTCATCAAAATCAGGCCACAAGGTATCCGTAAAGTAAAGCTCACTATAGGCTGCTTGCCATGGCAAGAAATTACTCAAACGCAACTCACCACTCGTACGGATAATCAAATCAGGATCTCGCAAATCCTTTGGCAGGCGTTGTGTGAAAAGATAATCCCCTATCATATCTTCTGTAATATCACCTGGATTGATTTTGGCATCTAGAACTTCCTGAGCCAAGCTCTTAAAAGCCTGCGTAATTTCAGCACGACCACCATAGTTAAGCGCAAAATTGAGAATCAATCCTGTATTGTTCTTGGTCAATTCCTCTGCTTTTTTCAAAGCTTCAAAGGTTGGCTTAGGCAGACGGTCTGTCTCCCCAATCATCTGAATCTTAACATTATTTGCATGCAATTCAGGGACGTAGTTATCATAAAACTCGACTGGCAAGTTCATGATAAACTTGACTTCTTGATCTGGACGCGTCCAGTTTTCCGTTGAAAAGGCATAAACCGTGATGACCTTGACTCCCATCTTATTAGCTGCCTTGGTCACCTTTTGGAGGGCTTCCATCCCTGCCTTATGACCAAAAACCCGTGGTTGCATCCGTTTTTTAGCCCAGCGGCCATTCCCATCCATGATGATACCAATGTGAGCAGGAACCTGTGTTGGAACCTCAACTTCTACAGCTTTATCTTTCTTAAAAAATCCAAACATGATCTTATTCCTATTCAAAAATCTATCGTTTCATTATACCATATTTCCCTCTATTCTTCTATTGCTAAGTTACTGCCCCTGCTTACAGATAGACAAAAAATAAGTCACCTGATTGGGCGACTTAATTTTATAGGGAGATTATTATGAAAAAGTTTTAGGAGTTTAAGTTAAGTTTCTCTTAACTTATGAGCTTAGTATACACCTCCTAGCTTAAATTTTTCTTAAGTTTTTTGAGAAATGAAAAATCTAAAATAAGATTGCCCACTTGAGTGTACGAAAAGTAGCTCAAATCATCTCAAATAGCCAATCTAAGTCTAAAACCTAGCTTTTTCTGAAAGTCATTTCAAGCTGACACCTTTTTCCATAGTTTATAGATTGAAACTTTGCCTCATAAGTTACTTTCATAATGCACTTATCTATCAAATCATATATTCTACACTATAGCTAGCGTCTGATAAGATACGAGCCAGAAACTGCTTGGTTCGTTCTTCTTGTGGACGACTAAAGAAATCGTGGGGATTATTCTCCTCTACGATACGGCCTCCATCCATGAAAATAACGTGGTTAGCGACATCCCTAGCAAATCCCATCTCATGTGTGACGACCACCATGGTCACACCTTCTCCCGCCAACTGTTTCAGAACATCCAAAACATCTCCAACCAACTCAGGGTCTAGTGCAGATGTTGGTTCATCTAGCAAAATCACCTCGGGCTTGACGGCAATGGCACGCGCAATTCCTATTCGTTGTTGTTGCCCTCCAGATAGTTGTGAAGGGTAGTAGTCCTTATAGGCCAGTAAACCAACTTTTTCCAAGGCAGATTCTGCACGTTTGAGCGCTTCTTCCTTGGGAACTTTACGAGCCACGATTAGGCCTTCTAGAATATTTTCCAGAGCAGTTTTATTTGCAAAGAGATTGTAGTGTTGGAAAACAAAGGCTGTTTTTTGGCGAATTTCTAGAATGTCTTTCTTGCTTAATTTGGCTAAGTCATAGGTCTTTCCTGCCAAGGTCAAACGGCCACTGTCAGCTTTTTCTAAGTGGTTGAGACAACGGAGAAAGGTCGTTTTCCCCGAACCTGATGGTCCTAAAATAACGACGACATCCCCTTGGTTGACCTGGAGATTGACATCCTCCAGCACCTGCCTCTCACCAAATGTTTTTGCGATATGTTCTACTTGTAACATCCTGTCCTCCTATACAAAACGCGCGCTAGATGTTTTTGCTCTCTTTTCTTTTTTCACATAGCCTTTTTCTAATACAGAAAAGCCCCACTGAATCAAACCACAGATCAAAATATACTGCAAAAAGATCACAAAATAAGACTCAAAATACTGGTAACCGTAGGACGCTTCTACACGGGCAATAGCGGTGATATCCTTGATAGTCATAACAAAGACCAGGGAGGTCCCTTTGACGATATTGATTACCAGATTGGCCAAGTTAGGCAAGGCTGAGCGCAAGGCTTGAGGAAAAACAATCCTTAGATAGGCCTGGGTCGTAGTCAGCCCAATCGCATGCGCCGCCTCTAGTTGTCCCTTGTCCACCGTCAAGATAGCTGAACGCAAAATCTCCGATAAACTCCCGACTGTCATCAAACTATAAATGATAAAGGCATAATAGAGAGGATCAAGCTTGAAAATATCAAAGTCACTTCCTATGCTTTTGAGAAATTGATTCAGCAAACTTGGAAATAAACTATAAAAGAAGAGAATCAATAAAATCGGAGGAGTCGCTCGGATAAACGCCAGATAGACCAGAGAAAAACTCCTCACCCCTCGAACCTTGTAAATCTGCCCCAAGGCCAAAAATAGAGCCGGTAAAAAGCTTAAGACCATAGCCACAATCATGATAATCAAGGTGATTGGCACACCTTTCAAGGTCTCCAGAAAGGTCTTTACAATATAGTCTATATCCATTTCTTACCTCCCTTTTGTTTCCAAAGACTTCTCAAGCAAACGACTCAAGCTAGAAATAACCAAGGCAATCCCCCAGTAAAGAAGTGCAACTGCCGTATAGGTTTCCAGAGAGTAGTTCCCTAAATTGCGACTGATCAAGAGATTGCCTGCCCCCATAACATCAACAAAACCAATCGTATAAGCCAAGGCAGCATCTCGCATGAGATTGAGAATAGCGGTCGTTATATTGGGAAGAGCAACCTGAAAAGCTTGGGGAAAAATGATTCTCCAAAAAGTCTGACTTGGAGTCAAACCAATACTAAGCCCGGCCTCTGTCTGCCCCTTTGGAATAGCTTGATAGGACGCCTTGAAAACCTCGGCAACGATAGCCGCAAACAAGAGAATCATCGTCAAGAGAACAAAAATAGTTTTAGACAAGTTGTTGATATCCAAACCCAGCCACCATTTCAGAAATTCTGGCAAGCCATAAAAGACTAGAAAAAGCAAGACAATCGGCGGTGTACAACGAAGGGTGAAAATATAGCCTTTGGAAATCGCTGCAAAACTCTTGTCTTCTCCTACTTGCGCCCAGGCCAAGAGACCTCCAAAAAGGGAACCAAGAAGAGTGGTAAAAAAGAGAATGTACAAGGTCATAGGAAGCGCCTGCCATAAGGTCGGCAAAAACTGAAAGACCTTGGAAAAATCATAAGAAACCATGCAAAACCCTTTCTAGTCTTGGAATTTCTGGTCTAGTCTTTGTCTACGTAACTAAAGACATCTTCTTTAAAGTATTGCTGAGATAGCTTAGCAAGCGTGCCATCTTCTTTCAACTCTTTAATTGCTTTTTCGTATTCTTTAGCAAATTTCTCACCCTTTTCATCACGGTGAATCAAGGGATAAGTTGGAATGCCCTTATATGGGAACCAGCTGAGTTTGTCCGCATATTGGTGGTAAGGGCCATCTTCTGCGGTAACTGCTTTTTCAAAGGACAGTTTGATATCAAAGAAGGCATCATAACGTCCTTCTAAGACCCAAGCATAGGCATCTGCCACTTTGAAGGATTCAGCTGCTGTCAGCTCAATCGGTGCATCCTGATGTTTTTCATTGTAGCTGGTGATGACATTCCATTGAGCATTCTGTGGAGAGATAGGAACCAATTTCCCTTTATTCTTAGCAAAATCATCAATGGTTTTGTATTTCTGTTCATCTTCTTTTCTGACAGTAAATCCAATAATGCTCGCTCCGACTGGTTCAGATGGAATGACAAACTTTTTAGCTCGTTCTTCTGTGTACCAAGCTCCCTTGGTTCCGATGTCATACTTGCCTGATTCCAGACCAATCAAGAGGTCGTCATCACTGGTACCCGTATATTCAAATTGATAGTTTGCCAACTTCTCATCAACAGCCTTCAAAACAGCTACTTCATAACCATCTGATTCCCCTTTTTCATTGACAAAGTCATAAGGTACGTAGTTTTGTGTATGGGCAACCTTCAAGGTTATGACTTCAGCAGACGAAGCCGTTTCTCCCTCCTTGGATGGAGCGCCAGCTAAACTTCTCCCGATAATCGTTGCCCCAATTACTGTAACAACTGCTACACCACCGATAATCCATGCTTTTTTACTCATCTTTTTCTCCTTTAGTTTTCAAGCGCTTCTCTCACCCACTGGATACGTTCAGTTGCGATATCACTTGGAATGGTACAATCTGCCCCAAGTACCAAGCCCTGTTCCCCAGCTTCTGCAACTAGTTTCTTTGCCTCAGCCTGAATGGCGTCCTTGCTACCAGTATACAACAAGCCCGTCTTGCCATTTTCGAATCCTCCAAGAACCGTACGTCCCTTGAAAATCTCACGACCTTCCTTGAGAGTGATTCCTTCTGGTCCTACAGCCCAGTTAAAGACTTGGGCTGGATAGTCTGCAAAAAGATGAATATCATTTCGCGCCCCCTCGTAGCCACAGATATGAAGAACAGTAACACCACCAACAGCACTAGCTGCTTCCAGAACCGTTATCTCGCTAGGTGCAATGACGGTTTGATAATTTGCTGCCGACACTCGTTGATCTTGGATACTTTGCACACTGAGGTAGATTCCATCAGCACCAGCCTCTTCGATGACCGCTCGACTGAGACTAGCAATATCTTCTGCAATCACATCCAACACCTTCTTCAGAGCTTCAGGATCTTCCACCAAAAAATCTGCAATGAGGTCATCCCCACCAGACACTTCCCCTAGTAGCCACTTGAGATAGGTCACAGGAGCAAAAATATTGTAAATCGCAACGATATCTTCTGTGAACTCTTGCTTGATTTTCTTAACCAAGTCCACCTGCTCTTTTATCCAAGCGTGATCTGGTCCGAGTGGTTGAATGGTCGCCAATTCTTGAAGTGATTTTCCTTTGGCAATCGCTGGATTTGGATAAACAAAGTACCCATCACTCATGAGTTTGATAAAGTCTGGCTGAACTTCTCGGATAAAGCGCTTATGCCCCTCGATATTCTTCTCGATAATGGCTGGATTTGAGAAACCGTCTAGCCATTCGTCTTCGGATGTGAAATGGTGCCAAAAGCCTACTGGCACACGATCAACTTTCTCACCTCTAAATGCTTTTAAAACCCATTCTCTTTTTTCTGACATTCTTATTCTCCATTTCTTACTTTTTCAACTAATAAACTGCTTGCGATATCATTTGAGCGTAGAAAGGGGAGACTGGACTTGGAAAAATCCTGAACTCCACGACATCTCTCTCCATTTTTGCAGTGCCCATTTTTTAGGACGCTTATGGTGACCAAGGCCAGCAAACCGACAACTGCAATGAAGATTCCCCATCTTTTACTTTTCATAGCTCCTCCTTTTAGAGAACCGCTGCCTGCCGAATCCAGTCCAACCTCTCTAAGTCAAAGTCATCTGGAACGGTACAGTCAGCTCCCAGAAGAACGCCTTTACTACCAGCTTCAGCTAGCAACCGTCTTGTTTCATTTTGCAATTCTACCTTGGAACCTTGATAAAGCAAACTTTTCTTGCCATTTTCAAATCCACCTAAAACGGCCTTGCCTCGAAACAACTCCTGACCCTGTGTCAAACTAACATTCTCATGGTGAGTCGCCCAGTTGACAACTTGCGCTGGATAGTCCTTAAATATCGTCACATCATTACTCGCACCTTCAAAACCACAGATATGGAGGATATTGGTCCCACCAACCTGATTGGCTGTCTCCAAAACTGCTATATTGCTCGGTTCGATATAGGTTTGGTAGAGTGTTGGTGTGATACGTTCATCTTGAATTTCCTGGGTGCTGAGGTAAATCCCATCGACTCCACCTTGCTGGATAATTTTCTGAGTTAGGATAGCAATATCTCTTGCAATCACATCTAGAATCGCTCTGAATCGCTCAGGATTTTCAAGTAATAGGTCAGTCACTTCCCTATCTCCTCGAGAAGCTTCTGTACGGAACCAGCGTTTAAGGTAGGAGATCGGTGAAAAGATATTGTAGAAAGAAGCAATCTCTTCGGTAAAGGTCTCTCGAATCGCTTGTACCACTTCCACCTGTTGCTGAATCCATGGGTGTTCCTCACCAATCGACTCAATAGAAGTCAGCTCCTGAATGCTTGCAATCTTAGGACTATAGACATTACTTGGATAAAGGAAAAAACCGTCGCTCATAATTTTAACAAAATCAGGACGAATCCTTTCCACATAGTTGCGATGCCCATCAACACTTTTTTGAAAGATACGTGGATTATTTAATCCCTGCCCCTTTTCTTCGAGTGTTACAAAATGAAACCAAAATCCCACAGGAACTCTTTCCACTTCATCGCCTCGAATCGCTCTAAAGACTAGATCTCTTTTACTTGCCATACCTTTCTCCTTCCATTTGGATTGAAACCATCTTACCACTCCTTTTCCCCTTTTCCCAATATATATTGACTATCAACTCGATTGGAAATTTTTATATCTATAAAGAAAAAATCCCTGAAAAGCTTGATGTTACTAGCCTTTCAAAGATTCACTTTATTTTCATCTATTTTTCAAAAAGGAGTTGATATAGATTTTCTATCAAGTCGATTGGATTTTTTTATAACCCCTCTTCATTCCAAAATTAAGTACATAATTTTATCCTAATACCAAATTACTACTGAAAAATTTATTTTCTCCCGATATTCCCTTGCACAAATCCCATGAAAACGCTACAATATTAATAGACTATTATTAGGAGGATGGGATTATGAAAATATCCAAAGTTACCATTACAATTGCTTCTACACTTGCTTCCGTCATTTTACTGACTGGCTGTGGCACAAATTCGGCAAATTCACAGACAACACAAAGTAGTACATCTGATAATCAGGTTACAATGACCTATGATCAGTTGCGTTCAAGAGAGAACACTATGTCAACCCTTTGGTATCAAAAAGCAGCTGAAACCAAGGCACTCTATCTACAAGGTTACAATGTCGCTACTGATCGTTTGAAAGAACTACTAAAAACACAGACAGATAAACCCTACTCTATCGTTTTGGACTTAGACGAAACCGTATTAGACAATAGCCCTTATCAAGCGCAAAATGTCAAAGATGGAACAGCATTTACCCCAGAAAACTGGGATGTCTGGGTAAAAAAAGCCGCAGCCAAGGCTGTACCAGGTGCTAAAGACTTTCTCCAATTTGCAGACCAAAACGGTGTCCAAATTTACTACGTATCTGACCGCACGATAGACCAGGTAGATGATACGATCAAAAACCTAGAAAACGAAGGGATTCCTGTACAAAGCCGCGATCATCTCATGTTCTTAGAAAAAGGTGTCAAATCTAAAGAAGGTCGTAGACAAGCAGTCCAAGAAAAAACCAACTTAGTCATGCTACTAGGAGACAATCTTGTGGACTTTGCAGAGTTTTCAAAGACCTCTGAAACTGAGCGCGACCAAAAATTAGAGGAATTACAAAAAGAGTTTGGTGAGAAATTCATCATTTTCCCTAACCCAATGTACGGATCATGGGAAAGCACTGTTTACAATGGTAATAAATTGGATGCCAAGGGTCAAACTGAAGAGCGCCAAAAAAACTTACAAGGTTTTGATAAATAAAATAAGAGAGCTATCTACCAGTTTACACCAACTACAAGATATCGTATTTGCGAGAATATCAAAAAAAGACGATTTCCAAGCGGAAATCGTCTTTTAATAGGACAGACTTCTCCAATTCAAAATGTACTTCATTTAGTATATGTGTAGCCATAAATCATATTTTCTAAGTGGTTTATACATGACTGTTCATCAGAAAAAGAAGATATGCAAAATTTTGAAATTTTGATATAATAAAACTATCAAAAAGTAAAGGAACGATTGGTATGAAAGCAATCACAGCTCACAGCTCACAGCTCACAGCTCACAGCTCACAGCTCACAGCTCACAGCTCACAGCTCACAGCTCACAGC